>JAJAZE010000154.1 GCA_026785925.1 Pyrinomonadaceae bacterium | reverse complement strand
CCTAAAAGTTTGTCGGTCAGCATTTTCCGTAAATCTTTGCCTTCGCGTTTGAACATAAATTCTTTGGCGTAGGGTTTCGCCGTTTCAAAGAAATTAAATTCCGGGTCGGTGATAATTCCGATGCCTTCGAGCGTCATTAAAGCCCGCATAATATAGGTAAAATTCGACGGCAGGCGGAACGGATAATCATACATCACGTCGGCTAAATCGTAAGTCAGTTCCTTGAAATTGACTTCTTTGAGCTTCAAATTAAGGTGAAACTCGAACATTTTTTCGACAATCGGGCGCACGGCATCGGCGTTCGAGCCGGGCTTCATAAAGTTCAAATCAATCAAATCCTGCGCGATTCCCTGCGGGTCTTTGGCAACAACGTGAAAAAATGCGTCAATCATTTTCGATTGCAGTTGCGGCGTGATTCTGCCGACCATTCCGAAATCGAAAAACGCCAAACGTCCGTCGGGCATCACCAAAAGATTGCCCGGATGCGGGTCGGCGTGAAAAAATCCGTCTTCGAGAAGCTGTTTTAAATACGTCCGAATCAGCAGCCGATTAACTTTTTCGGGCGACACGCCGCGCGCCTGCAAATCTTCGAGTGCCGTCACTTTATCGCCGTGGATGAACTCCATCGTCAGGACTTTCGCGGAAGTCGCGTTCCAGTAGATTTTCGGAACGTGAACATTCGTCCAGTCTTTGAAATTTTCGGTGAAGCGTTCGGCGTTTTTGCCTTCCGCCGAGTAGTCCATCTCTTCGTGAATCGTTTCGTCAAATTCGCGCAACATTCCCGCCCAATCCGCGTTTTCGTTCAGCGACGGAAAGCGTTCGGCGAATTTGGTCACTTTTCGCAGAATTTCAATATCGCCTTTGATGATCGCCGTTAAATTCGGACGCTGAACTTTCACCGCGACTTCTTCGCCGGTGAAAAGTATGGCGCGATAAACCTGTCCTAAACTCGCCGCCGCAATCGGTTCGACATCGAACTCTTGATAAACTTCGCCGATTTTGCGCCCTAGCTCTTTTTCGATGCGGGCAAACGCGATGCAATTCGGAAACGACGGCACATCGTCCTGCAATTCGCCCAATGCTTTGACAAACGGCAGCGGCAAAAGGTCGGCGCGCGTTCCTAAAGACTGCCCGATTTTAATAAAAGTCGGACCGAGATTTATGAGATTACCTTTCAGCCAAACGGCTTGTTTTTCCTGATTTAACTGTTTGTTTGATTCGCTGCCGATAAAATACCGGCGCAGCAGAAGCATCGTTTGATGGAAAAACCAGAGATTGATTTTGTGAAATTGTTCGCCCAAAACTGCCAGCCAGGTTAATCTCTGCGCGGTCGTCATTCGGGCTTCGGCTTTTTTTTGATGCTGCGCGTGGTGCAAATCATACTGGTCGAGATAAAGGTAAAGCGCGAGACTGCCGATGACTTTCGAGACCTGCCAAAGCCGCCAATAGCCGCGCCAGCCTTCATAACTCTGCTCGACGGCAATTTCTTTTTCGATCAGCCGTTTTTCTTCGGCAATCAATTGCTCGCTGGAAATTTGATTTGCCGGCGGCAAATTTTTCTTCGGCTGCAAAGCGTGATTGCCGCTGCCGTTTCCCAAAATCGGCGTGATAGTTTTTTCCTGTAATGCTAAACCCGATGTTTTTTCCGTCATTATTAAAATCCATTTGAAAGCAAACTAAATCTTATCAAATCCGATCCGAAATATAATGGCATTCAGATTAAATTATTCGAGTTTGCTTTGCCTGCGGAATTTGAAAACGACAATTTTGGAAAAGACCTCCGCGCTATTTCACGTCCGCCAATTTCGATTCTTCGAGCGTTTTGCCGCTCGCGTCAAACGCCGTGACGCGCCATTTCAATTGTTTTGAAACGGTCAGTTCGCGGATGAAAGACGGCAGTTGATATTGTTTGACCGAAGGCAAAACGACGGCGGAAAATATCTTTTTATTTTCATTATCCTCGATTTCGAGCCGGTAAATTTTCGTATCGGCAACCGTTTTCCAGCGCAGAATGATCGGCAGCGGTTGGTCGGATAATTCATCTGAAATCAAATTTGTTTTGGTAATCTGCTGAATGTTCGTGTTGGTCGAGTTGCCGACGTAATAGCGCAGCGTCGGCATCGCAAAACCGGCAACCGCGCCGGTCGCCAGCGTCTCGCCGCCGATGTTTGAAACCGAGTCGGGAGCGTCCGACGCTTCGACGCGGAAGAGCAGCAGATACATTCCTTCGACCGTTTTATCAATCCGCCAATTTTCCGGTCCGGGCAAAACATATTTCCCGCCCGGCGGCAGATTGACGTTGAAACGGTTGAGCAAAGTGTAACGCTTTTGCGTTCCGCGTTCTTCAATCGGCAGCGCGGCTTCGCTCAATAAATCGCGGCGGTCGGGCAAGTCTTCGCCCGGCTTGACGATTTCCCAGCGACCTTTCAAACGTCCGGTTCCCGTATAGCGAATTTCCGCCGTAATCTTTGGCAGCTTTTCGTCCGGTTTGATAAACGGCACGACTTTTTCGCCGTTCTGCCAATTTAATTTAACGCTTGTCAGCGAAAACGGAACGCCCGCGCCGTTTCTGCCGAGGCGAATCGTCACGGTAACGAATTGGTCTTGCCCGCCGCCAGTCGAAACGAAATGTTTGACATAGAAAAATTGCGAATTATTTCCACTCACCGCGTCGGTGTAAGCGCGCCGGGCAACGGTCGGCGTGATGGACATAATATCCGTGTAACGCGCACCGTTCAGACGCGATTGATCGTAACGCGCCGGAAGCGTCCCGAAAATAGTCGTCGGATCGCATCGAAAGCCGATGTCGGGCGCGGCGGAAACGATTTCACCGCACCAGACGGCTTCCGCCGGACGCAGATCAACGACGTTGCCGAAAGTCAGATACGCGCTCGTCGCGCCTTGCGAATACGCCGTGATATTGTCGGGCGAAACGGTGACTTGCGCGAAAGCGGCGATTGAAAATAGAAAGATAAAAGTTGCGATAAAAATAATCTTGTTCATCATAAATCACCAAAAGTTTTGAATTCTTCTTATGTCGCGTGAGCGACAAGTTCCATTGGAATTTTTCTAAGAAGTTGTTTGAAAAACCCAAGAAGTCCGCGAAGCGGACAAATTTAATAGCGTCGGGTGAAACCCGACGCATTTGCCAACGAGCCGCGTCGTCCCTGAAAGAGACGAACAAACGCCGATTAATGCGACGCTTTCAGCGTCGGAAAACTCTTCTGCATCTGTCGTCGGGTTTTACCCGACGCTATTAAATCAGTCGCTTTCAGCGACAAAAAAGAAACTTGCAAACAACTCTTTAGAAAAAGTTAAACGTCATTCCGCCCGTTATCAGTTTAGTCTGCGTCCGATTGTTGAGGTCGTTGATAAAATCCTGATTTCGTGCCAAAGTGTCGGCAAAGCGAACGAATAGCTGCGTTCCGAACTTTTTGAACTTGCTTTTTTCGAGATTGAAATTGTAGGCAAACTGCGCGTTGTAATTGATGTTTCGATTGCGGTTCGTCCGCGCCGCGTCGCCCGCCAAAGTCTGCGAAAAATCAATCGTCAAAGTCGCGTTTTTGAACGGCTGCCAGTTCCCGCCGAAGTTTAAAGTCTTCGTCTGATTGACCTGCTCAAGCTCGAAATTGCGCTGGCTGTCGAGCGTCAAACCGACGTTGAAAGAAAGAATTTTCAATGGATTGACACCGACCGTCAAGCCGTGAACCCAGCCGAGTTGATCATTTTTTTCGACTTCGGTTTGGCGGTTGTCGGCGTAGCTTCGGTTATAAGTGTATTCAAGCGTCAATTTTTTGAACTGCCACGCCGAGCTAAAAGTCTGATTCGTATTTACCAAATCGGGAATCGTCGCCGGATCAATCTCGAAACCGCCGTTGACCGGAATGCCCGCGCCGAAATTGCGCGTCCGGTCAATGCTGTAAGCAAAGCGCGGCAGAAACGGCGAAGGATTTTCCGATTTGCCGATCAAAGCCGACAGCGGCAGCGTGACGGAAAAGCGTTCGGCGCGCGTTAAAGATTTCAAGATCGAAGCCACGTTCCGCAGATTGTCGTTCGAGCGCAAACGCGCCGCCGTAAAACTAATCTCGCTGATTGAACCGTCGAGCGCGTATTCCTGAGAAAATTTATCCGCCGCCGGCGACGCGCCCAAAGATTTGTAAAGCGGCTCGACAAATTCGTATTTAAAGCCGAAGGTTAAATTTAATTTTTTGGTTTCGGTTAATTTCAAGTCTTTTAAAATGTGATAACTCGCCTCGGCGTAATGCGCTGAACGCAGCGCGGCAGGCAGCGAAACGGCGTTGCCGTCGGGGTCGAGCGTCGAATCCTGCGGATTGAAAAAACGACTCAGCGCATATCCGAATTCGAGTTTGAAACGCTCCGATTTGTCGCTCGTCACAAAGCGCAAACCAAAACCGCGACTGCGTTCGGCATCAACGACGCGACTTTCTGATACGCTGTTTAAGGCTTGTAGATAAGCGTTGAATCCGGTAATTTCCAGACGCAACGCCAACGGACGTTTCGGGAAAAACTCGATTCCCAAAGTCGCGCCCTGCACTTGATGGCGAACTTTCGACACGCCGAAAAAATTGCCGAATCCCAAAACGCTCGTGCCGTTTAAAACGCCCGCCGTAACATCAAAACGCCGGTTGATCGGAATGTTGACCGACAAACCGCGACTTGAAAAACCGCTGACCAAATGACGATTGCTGCCAAAAGAAGTATGTCCGAGCGAAAATTTCGCTTTTCCGATTTGCAGGTTCATCAAGTAACTCGACAAATCAACATCCGGCGCGTCTTCGCCGAGTGCGCCGAACTGCAGAGTTTTTTCTTTGAAGGTCGAACCGGCAAAATCGAAACTCGATTCGCCGGTCAGAATCCCGATTTTGCCTTCGGTTTTGAGCGAGCCGGTCAAATCGAAATCGTTAAATACGGCGCGTTTTTCGGGACGCGCTTCAGCCGGAAAATTTGACTGAAACGGCTGCGCCTGCATCGCAATCGTGAAAGTCGGCAGAAATTTGAAAAAGCGTTTTTTTTCGGTCGTTTCGGTTTTCGTTTCGGTGTTGGTTTCTTCGGTCTTAGTTTCGACAGTTTTGTTTTCAGAATTATTCGCGTCTTCGATTTTTACTTCTTTTTTTTCCTCTGTTTTCGATTGCTCTTCGCTTTGTTTTTCCGTTTGAGTTTCGACTTTGTTTTCTTTGATCTTTAGATTCTGGACTTTGGACTCTGGACTCCGGACTAACAAAAGCAGCCGCGCGATTTCGTTCCAACTCCCGTTCGGCTCAATTAAATAAACGGTCAGATTCGAGTTTCCGACGGGCAAAGGCAAAAAATTCGCGTCATAAACAAAGCGATTTTCCATCCGGCTGAAAAGTCCGCTGACATCCATTTGCCCGATGGTGACGGCAATTTTTTCGCTCGACTGCAAAGCGCGGCTCAAACTGATTTCGATTGCCGCATCGGGCGCAATCGCTTCGTCAGTTTGAAAATTCGCCGTCGCTTTCAATAATTCTTCCGACTTTTGCGCGAACGAATTTGTGCGCCAACCGAAAAACGCCGTCAATATCAACATCACGGCTGTAATGCGAATTTTGTAAAATTTTCGAGTACTTTTCATAACTTTTACCTTTGAGCGCGGACGGCTCAGCAGATGTCTCGCGCTTCTGCGCCGGGTGCGGGCGAAATCTGCGTCCGATTTATTTCGAGACCGTCAATTTGTATTCAAACTTGCTGACTACGCTGTCGGCATCAATGCGAACCTGGACGAGATGACCTTTAACACCGGAAACGGTTTTCGTAATTTCTTCGCCTTCGTTGTCATTGCCTTTGTCAAACTCGACTTGCGCGAGTTTGACGAAATTGCCTTTCTCGTCAACTTTGCAGATAATCACGTCCGCCTGCGCCTTGCCGTCAATCTTTTTGACTTTGACGGTAATGCTGTCTTTATCAACGGGCGCGGCACTGATGAAAACGCGGCTGAACGTGCTGACGACCGCGCCGGTTTGCGCCTTTCCCCATTCGATTCTTCGCGGTCCGATAGTCCAGCGTCCGTTATCGGCGTTGGCGTTGAAAAACTTGACCATATCCTCGACCGCTTCGGCGTATTTGTCGGCTTTGCGGATACATTCGAGCGTCAAAGGCATCGCAATTCCGCCCGTGCCGAGATTGACACCGGCGATGCAGCCGCTCGCAATAATCACTTCGCCCCATTTTTTATAGACATCGCCGAACACCTGCGCCGCCGAACGGCATTTGTCCTGCGGAAACGCGGTCGAACAAAGCGCGAAAATCAGAAAAAGCGCGACTGTAAATTTGCCCTTCATTTTTCATTTCTCCTTATTTTGAATAAAGGCGCGGGCTAAATTCGCCTTGCTCAAAGCCCGCGCCGGTTGCCGGTTGAACGATTTTAGTTGGTGCTTAATTTGTATTGGAATTTTTTCACTACACCGCCGAAACTGGCGATGTCAACGCGGATGATTTTGCCCTGCACGCCGGAAAGCGTCGCGGTTTTTTCGCCCGTTTCGTTGTCTTCGGCAAAGTTAATCGTGCCGACGCGCTTCATTGAGCCGTCTTCGCTGACCGCGCAGATTTTGACGATTGCGCCGTTGCCGCCGTCAATTTTTTGCAGCTTGACGGTGACGGAATCCTTATCTACCGGCGCAACGGTTTGGAATCCGCGATTGGCTCCGGCGAGCAAATTGCCGTTCTGCGTTTCGCCGATGAGCAGAATGCGGTCGCCCGGTCCGAAGCGGTTGTCTTTGCCGAAAGCCTTCATAATCGGCAAAATTTTGTTATAGATATTCGACGTAAAACAGCCTTTGCGCTGGTCTGCGCTGTCGGCAAGCTGTTTTTTGCATTCCGTATCGAATGATTCAAAAGCCTTTTTAATACCGGACAGATTGTCCGATTCGCACTCGGCGCACGAAGCCGTCTGTTCCACCTGCGGGATGAATCCGAAGCCGAAAGCGATGGCGCAAGCCAGACCGAAAATTGATGTAATTGCTACTTTTTTCATTGTTTTGATCCTCTTCTAGTTTTTATTTGGGTTGTTGGTTTTTAGAAAAGACGGCGAAAACCCGCGCGTTCATCAGTTTGATAAAAGCTGAATTTCTGCCGCCGAAAAATTTGACCGACGGAATTTCGATGCGCGTCGAAAGCGCGTTTTTTTCGATGGTGCGCCGTTCGCTAATCGTCGTTCCGTCGGCGTAGGTGACGGAAAGAGTCACGTTGAACGCGGAGATTTTTTCTTTTTGAACCGAACCGGTTTGCCAGCGAACTTCAATAACCGATTTTGATTCGTCGCGGTCGGACAATCCCAAATCTTTGACTTCCGTTACCTCGACCGGAACGCTCCAGTCGGTTTTGGCAAAAGCCTTTGTTTGATTTATTGTTAAAAGCAATCCGATTAAGCTCAATAAAATGTAAATCTTTCGCATTGTGTTCTCTCCCTCGCATTGCGGCTGAACCGTTCGTCAGCCGTCGTTTCGTTATCGAACACGATGAGTTTCGCGCAGTTTGAAAACGGATTGCGTGTCACTTTATGAATTCCGAAAATGCCACGCTGGATTTTACGAATTTGGATAGTATGTTTTTGGGAGTTTGAGGATGGAAGAGAAGAAATGTAACCACAGATGAACACGGATGAATACAGATTTTAAATCAAATGGAACGGTTTTGTCTTTTTCTTAATCTGTGTCCATCCGTGTTCATCGGCGGCTAAAATTTTTATGACGATGCAGGCAAATCAAATTGACGAATGGCTCGACAAGGCTTTTCACCTGGCGTTTTTCCTGCACGGAAACCGCGAGACGGCGAAAGCAATTGTCGTCAACGCTCCGACTCCGCCGAATCAAAACGGCGAAATTATCACTCCTAAAACTTTGCCGCCGGAAGAAAACGTCAACAGCCGCCACGAAAACGCGCCGAAAAATTTGAAAGAAACAAATCAATCCGTGTCTTCAAATAAATCTTTAAGTCGTCAGGAGAATTGAGATGCGCCGGAACACAATCGAATTGTTTATCGTCAACTTCGTTTTTATTTTACTGCTCTGCCTTTCAGTCAAAGGTCAGCACCAGCTTTCCAAAGAAAACCCGAACGAAGTGAAACCGCTGGCGGTCGGGCAGATTGTCGAGCGCGAAATCGTGCCGATGCAGAAACACCGCTACGCGATTGCGCTCGAAGCCGGGCAGTTCGTCCGCATCGAACTCGCCGAAACCGACGTTGACGGCGTGATGTCGCTGCGCTCGCCCGATAACAAGAATTTGTTTGAACATGCCGACATCAAACCGGTCAACGGAGTGAAAACGAACTGGGCGGCGGCTGCCGTCAAAGGCGTGTATGAATTGCGCGTTATTTCTTACGGCGAAGTTAAAGGCAAGGGAACTTACCGCTTGAAAATAGGCGAAATTCGTTTAGCTACCGACGAGGAAATGAACTTTACCGCCGGAACGAAACTTTATAACGAAGGTTTTAACCTGGTTGGTCAAGTTTTTTCGACCGCCGAGATACTGCAAGCTAATCTCGCCAAAGGTCGGCAGGCATTGGAAAAATTTCGGCTGGCGAAAGCCGTTAAAAGTGAAGCCAAAACTTTGTGGCAAATGGCGGTTGTTTCTTCCAGACTCGGCATCGGTGCGGAAACAATCGAGCTTTATCTGGCATCAATCGAAAAATCGCGCAGCATTAACGACCGGCGCGGCGAAGCGAATGCCTCAAGAGACTTGGCAGACGCTTACTCGAAAATCGGCGAATGGGACAAGGCAATTCAGATTAATTCGGAATCGCTGAAAATTGCCCGCGACATCAAACTCAAATCAACCGAAGCCGGTGTCCTAAATCAATTGGGCGAAGTCTACACGCATTTCGGAGATTTTGAACGCGCCGCGCTTTATTATCAGCAATCGTCGGAAATCTATTTGCAATTCAGTAATATCAGCCGCAGTGTTCCGTTGAATAATCTGGGCAAAATCGCGCTGAACGAAGGAAATATGGAAAAAGCGGCGGACTTTTTCCGGCAGGCAGTCGAAGCAGTCAGAAAAGAAGAAAATCGTTTCGGAGCGACCAAATAGCAGGAATCCGCTTATCTGAATAATTTGGGCAGAACCGAATACGCGCTCGGAAAACGTGAGAAAGCCGCGCAGTGTCGCGGTTTGAACGCGCCGAAATGACGACGGTCAACGGTCAGAATTTTCGTGATATTCAACCGTTCGGCAATCGCTGCGATAACGGCATCAACAAAATCAATGTTCGCATCGTTGTATTTGCGGAGAATTTCGGCGGCGCGTCGGTAATCTTCGGCAGTCGGCGTTTCGAGAATAAAATCTGTTTCAGACAAATTTTCCAAGAATGTGGCGACCGCTTCGATTCCCAAATCTCGCTGAAGCAAATAAGTAATTTCGGTGATGGCGGGAATCGGCAGAATAATCGGCTCTCTTTCAGAGATTCTAGAGGCGGCGGAAACTTCGGCGTGATGATCGTCCCTGCCGTTTAATTGGGCGTAGAGAAAACCGGAATCAAGTAAAAATGCCATTTCTACCTTCCGAAACCGCTTGTTTTATCAATTTCCGACATCAAAATCTCAGCGGCGTTTTCTGATGTTTTGCCGTCGCCGCCATAAAAAAGTCCCGCCAAATCCGAAAGTTTCTTTTTTCGCGGTTGAGTTTTAATAATCTCTTCAGTTTTTTCTTCAAGCAAAACACCGGCAAAATCTTCGACTGCTTTGCCGTTTCGGATTGCCAAATCCTTTAATTTGCTTTCAATTTTTTCGGAAATATTAACATTCATAAATTTCACCTCACGCTAAATTTAACATATTCATCACGCCCGCGTGTTTGAAATAGTTGAGGGCGCGATTCGAGTCTTTGGCGATTTGATTTTTCAACTCTTCGATGCCGCCGAATTTTTTTTCGTCGCGGATGCGGTGGAGAAAGCGGACGCGCAGCACGTTGCCGTAGAGGTCGCCGTCGAAATCGAAAATATACGATTCAATCGAAGGCTGATTGTCGCCTTCAAAAGTCGGGCGCACACCGACATTCGTGATGCTTCTGCGCCACACGCCATCAATTAAGTTGGCGGTCGCGTAGACTCCGTATTTCGGAATCACGCGATTGCGCGGTTTTAAGTTCGCGGTCGGGAAACCGATGGTGCGCCCGCGCTGGTCGCCGCGCACGATTTGACCTTCGACACCGTAAGGTCTGCCGAGCATTCGGCGCACGAGATTGACTTTTCCGCCTTTCAATAATTCGCGGATTTTCGACGACGAAATGCGCTGTCCGCGCAGAGTTATTTCGGCAACTTCATCGGCGAAAAAACCGAGTTCCGCGCTCATTCGCCGCAGCAAATCAATATTGCCGCCGCGATTTTTGCCGAACGCGAAACCTTTGCCCAAATAAACTTCTTTTGCCTGCAAGCGGTCGTGAACAATATCGCGTAAAAAGATTTCCGCGTTTTGGTTGGCAAAATTCTGGTCAAAACGAATGACGATTGCCTGTTCGATTCCCAAAACTTCAAAATTCGCCAGCCTTTGATCGAGCGTTTGCAGCAGCGGCGGCGCGTTTTCAGGATACAAAACCGAGCGCGGATGCGGATCGAAAGTGATCGCGGTCGGCACGGCGTTGACCGTTTTCGCCCGTTCGACAACCGTCTGCATAATTTTCTGATGACCGAGATGCAAACCGTCGAAAACGCCGAGCGTCAAAATCGTCGGGCGCGAAATACCGGCGTTGTCAGTTCCGTGAAAAGTTTTCATTATTCGTTCGTCACCACCAATTCATCGTGAGCAAACCAAACATTTTCGGGCAGCAGATGCCGGTCGCGCTCGTATAAAACGTCGTGATTCAGATGCGTTAAATAGGCGCGTTTCGGCTTTAACTTTTCGATGTATTCGAGAGCTTCATACAAACCTAAATGAGTCGAATGCGGTTTGATGCGAACGCAGTCAAGCACCAAAACGTCTAAATCGCGCAAGCCGTCCATTGACTCTTCCGAGATAAAATTTAAATCGGTCGCGTAGGCGAAATCGTTGAAACGATAAGCGATGACGGGCAGTTTCCCGTGAATGACTTCGAGCGGTGTTACGAGCAGATTCTCGCTGAAGCAGAACGGCGCGTTTTTTTCGATGCGGTGCGGAATCAACTGCGGCAGACCGCCGCCGGTGTGCGTCGGCTGGAAAATATATTGGAAAATTCGCCGCAAATCCTTCCACGCGATCTCATCGGCGTAAATCGGCATCGCGCCGTAGCGGAAATTGAGCGGGCGAATATCGTCAAGCCCGAAAACGTGGTCAACGTGACAGTGCGTAATTAAAACCGCGTCGAGATACCCGATTTTAGCGCGTAAGGCTTGCTGGCGAAAGTCCGAAGAAGTATCAACGAGAATTTTTTTGCCGTCGTGTTCGATGAGAATCGAAACGCGCAAACGCTGGTCGCGCGGATCATCGGAAAGACAGGTTTCACAGTTGCAGCCGACCGATGGAACGCCGGTCGAGGTTCCTGTGCCGAGGAAAGTCAGTTTCATTAGTCTGAGAAGTCTGGAAAGCCTAGGAAAGTCTAGGAAGTCTAGAAAAGTCTGGGAAAGTCTAGGAAGTCTAGAAAAGTCTGGGAAAGTCTGGAAAGTTTAGAAAAGTTTGGGAAGGAATACAAAACTTCCTAAACTTCCTAAACTTTCCAGACTTCCCCAGACTTCCCAGACTATTTCTTGCCGAGAATATCCTGCGCCGAGAATTTCTGCGCGGCTTGTTGTTTGAGACGTTCTTCCGCCATTTGCTGAATCTGCACATACTGCATCTGCAAATCACCCAAAATGCCGTCGAAAAGTTTTTGTTCGGTCGGATGCAGATTATTTTGAGTTTTTCCTTTGAGCATCGCCAGCACGTCAATCCAGTATTTGCCCGTTTCCAAATCTAAAGTGCGCTGTCCGGTTGATGGATGCGGCATCGCGCCGAGCGCGGCGGCGGCTTGCGAGGCGAGCGTCGTTAGAAAATTGACGAAACTCGCCGGATCGTCCGCGCCGGGAATTTCGCCGTCGTCAATCATTTCTTCAACTTCTGCTTCCGCCGCCGGTTCGGATTTGACGTGCGGAACCAGTCTTGCCGATGATTCGTCAATCGGTTCCGGCGCGGCTTTCGGCTTCTCCGGCGCAATCTCCACGCCTTCTCTTAAGCTGCCGTCAACATTAAACTTGCGGCGGTCGGTGATAGTTAATTCGGGTTGTTCTTCGGTGTTTATATCTTCTTTTCCAATCATTATTTTTTACCTGAAATTCTTAAAATTCGATGTTTCGATATTAGCATTTCGGCGAAAGAAAGTTCAAAATCGCAAGAGTGAGCAGAAAGCAGTGAGCAGAAAGCAGAAAGCAGTGAGCAGAAAGCAGAAAGCAGAAAGCAGTAAGCAGTTAATTTGGATTGATAAAGGTGAGCAGGTAAGCAACTCTGCTCACCGCTTACTGCTTTCTGCTTTCTTACAAAATTATGTCAAAAAAATTCGACGAACTTATCAGTGTAATGACGCGGCTGCGTGCGCCGGGCGGTTGTCCTTGGGATCGGGAGCAGACTTATGAATCGCTTGCGCCGTATCTTTTGGAGGAAGCGTTCGAGAGTTTCGACGCGATTCAGGACGCGGCTGACGGCAAACCGGAGAATCTGCGCGAAGAACTCGGCGATTTACTTCTGCAAATTATTTTTCACGCGCAAATCGGCGAAGAACTCGGCGATTTCACGATTGAAGACGTTTGCGCCGGCATTACGGAGAAAATGATTCTGCGCCATCCGCACGTTTTCGGCGATCAGAAATTTGATACGGCGACGGATGTTTTAAACAATTGGGATGAATTGAAAAAAGCCGAACGCGAAATTACAAAAAAAGAGGAAAAGCCGAAAGATTCGATTCTCGACGATGTGCCGGTCGCGTTTCCCGCGTTAATCGAAGCCAACAAATTAACGAAGAAAGCCGCCAAAGTCGGTTTTGATTGGGAGCATACGGAGCAAATTTTTGATAAATTGAGCGAAGAAATTAGCGAGTTGAAAGCTGGCATTTTAAGAAACGAAAGTGGTAATATCGAAGAGGAAATCGGCGATTTGCTGTTTGTCGTCGTCAATCTGGCGCGAAAGCTGAATGTCGAACCGGAAACCGCACTCAAGAAAACCAACCGCAAATTTCGGCGGCGTTTCAATTTTATCGAGGAAAAGTTAAAAGGGCTGGAAAAAAGTTTTGAAGAGTCGAGCTTAGAAGAAATGGACGCGCTCTGGAACAAGGCAAAAAAATATAATTTTAATTCGACCGAAAAAAGTTAAATTTTTTAAACAAAACCTCGATAAATAAGTTGACTTCATTATACTTACAGGCTAGATTACATATTACAAAGTTCCAACGGCAACACATACTGACGGGATTTTCGACTCAAGTTTTTCGATAAGCATCGAGTTTTAATAAAGGTATAATTGGGTTTAGGGCAGCTTTTTCGCCTATATCTGCGGAACGTCTCGACTGACGAATCCAACCGAAATCACTGAACATTACAAAGGAGTTTCTAAAATTATGAGGAAGAATTTTTATATCAATTGGCTTCGCAACATCACTGCCGCTTGTTTGGCGATGATGATTTTCACCACTTCTTCAATGATCGCTCTGGCAGCCACAGAGAAAAAATCATTGATGGGCGAAATTACGGTTTCGGGACAAACTACGAACGGCACTGCTCCATTCGTTTTGTTGAACGGTGAAAACGCTTTTACAGGACGCACGTTTTTTTCAAACGGCACTATCACGACATCCGAAAATGTCACTTCGACGGTCAAACTCGGAAAAGCGGGCTATGTCAGCCTCAGCCCGAACACGACTTTAACTTTGAGTTTTGACGAAAAAACGATTTCCGGCACACTGGTCGCCGGAGATGCGAAAGTTTTCAACGCCGAAGGTGTTGACGTGAACATTCTGAATTTGAACAATACGGCGGTCGTGCCGGTTAGCAAAGCTCAGGACGATGACAAAGGCGGTGTTTTCGGCAACAGCGCAGTTGGTCCGGTTCTCGTTTTCGCCGGAATCGTGGCGGCGGCGGTGATTCTGGTGGTCGTCAACCGCAATGACAACAACAATTTGGTTGTCAGCCCGGTCAGATAATCTCTACTGATAAAATAAGAAAAGACGCGAGTGAATCCTCACTCGCGTCTTTTCTTATTTAAAGAGTTTGATTCACGCAAACCAGCGCAATTATGATAATAGAATGCTGTTGATTTCACCGCCTAAAACATCCGGTCTCGCCGAATTCCGCCGCAATTTTCCGTTGACGGTGCAAAACCTCGCTTCACTGCCGAATCGTGAAGCGTGGCTGAACCGCGTCTGGGAAATCGAACGGCGTTGGCAGGTATTTCGGGAAAATCCTCAATCATCCGAAGAAGTTGTTTTATTTGACTCCGCGCCGAAAGATTTAGAGATCGAAGCGGAATTTGAAATCGTCTACGCGGGCGGAACTTTAGGACTGCTGCACGCGGCGGTAATGGCGAAAAAATATTACCGGAAAGTTTTGGTTTTCGACGCGCACACGGTCGGCAAAACGCACCGCGACTGGAACATCTCCGACGAAGAATTACAGGAATTCGTCCGCGCCGAACTTTTTACCGAACAGGAAATCGAACTTGCCGTCGCCAATCGCTACCAAACGGGATTCGTCAAATTTTACGACGGCAATTCACCGATAAAAACGCCGCCGCTGTTTATGGAAAATGTTTTGGATGTGGCGATTGAAGCCGATAAATTGCTGGCAATCGCCGCCGGCAAACTCAGCCGAACTGATTCTAAAATTATCAACAATCTGCGGTTCGTGCGCGTTTTTGTCAACCAAGAGAAGGTTTTAATCGAATGTGAAGAAACGGCAAGCGGCAAGCGACGGTTGTTTGCCGCCAAACTTTTTGTTGACGCGACGGGAACGAATTCGGCGGTTTCGCGCCAGATAAATTCGGGGAAATCAATCACGCACGTTTGCCCGACGGTCGGAACCGTCGCCAGCGGTTTCAAGCGCGGAAGCGGTGAAAAGGAAGTTGACTTCAGCGTCGGCGAAATTCTCGTCAGCACCGAAGACGCTTCTGACCACCGGCAGCTTATCTGGGAAGGATTTGCGGGAAATTCTTTGAAAGACGAATACACGACTTATCTTTTCTTTTACGATTCGGTCGAATCGAAAGCCGATAAATCGCTGCTCCGACTATTTGAAGATTATTTTGAAAAACTGCCCGATTATAAAAAGAAAAACGGTGCGTGGCGCGTCGTCAAGCCGGTTTTCGGCTATATTCCGAGCGTTCACCATCACGGCTGGAAAAACGTCAAGCGAACGGCGATTGACCGCCTTCTGCTCGTCGGTGATGCCGCCGGGTTATCTTCTCCTTTGACATTCTGCGGCTTCGGCTCGAACGTGCGAAATCTGCGAAAAATAACCGCGCAGACGGAGAAGGCTTTGCGGGAAAATCTGCTGGACGAAAAATCGCTCGCGCAAGTCAACGCTTACGAAGCGCAGGTGGCGCAGATGGCGAGCCTTGCCGAGTTTATGCGTCCGACCGAAACGGGCAAATCTTCAGCGGTCAACGAAACGATGAACGCGGTGATGGCGGCTTTGCAATCGTTGGATAAAAACGTCGCGCGGGAGATGTTTCAGGACAAAATTTCATTCGTCTCATTCAAAAAAATTCTGCTGAAAACGGCGAAACTTCATCCGGCGGTTTTCAAAAAAATGTTTTCGCATCTCGGAACCAAAGGCGCGTTTTGGTGGCTTGCCAACATCGCCGAAGCCGCCTTTGATGAAAAACGCCGAAATAAATAAGCAGGTAAGCTAAAGTTTTGTAACATAATGCAGAAGCCCGCACGAAGTAAGGGCGAAGAAACACACTTACTTCGTGCGGGTTTCCGCATTCTGATTATCAACTAAAACTTATGCTGACCTGCTTAGTTCGGAAATCGAGAACGAAAAATCAATTTTTTGACAAAGGCTTTCATTCTCGATTTGCTAACATAAACGGAAAATATCTACTGAGATTTCTTCATCGAATTTTCTTTTTGTTTATCGGTCAGCGCGATGCCCATTTTTTCGAGCGTGACCTGATTGAGTGTACCGGTCGCGGTCAAATTATTTGCGGTTTGATATTTCTTCAAACTCTCGCGGGTTGCGTCGTCGAGTTTGCCGATTTCTTCGCCCGCGTAAAGGCTTTTTTCCTTCATCATTTTCTGCGCCTGCATTATCTGTTCTTTGCTGGCACGGAAAATTGTCCGTTTAGGTTTGTTCGGGTCGGCTGATTTAGCGTCCGAACTGGCGAGAGAATTCGGCGAAGCGGGAATTTCCTTTTGCTTATCGGTCAATGCAATACCCATTTTTTCGAGTGTCGCGCGATTCAGTGTGCCGGTCGCCTTCAAACCGTTTGTCGGCTGATACACTTTAATGGCGGCGCGGGTCGGGTCGTCCATTTTTCCGGTTTCTTCGACCTTCAACATTTGCTGCACCGTCATTATCTGTTCTTTGTTGGCGCGAAAAATTTGTTTTTTCGGTTTATTTTCAGTCATCGCCGGTGATTTTGAAGGATTGGGAGTCGGAGTAGTTTGCGCGGTGATTGAAACGGCTGTCAAGAAAGAGACGAGTAACACATAGATAAGTTTTTTCATAGTAAGTTTCCTTTCACAAGAACGTGATGTTTGGGTTAGCGACGTAGAAAAATGCCTTTCGAGCATCCGAACTGCCGCTCGCATTGTTTCGGAATCGCGGAGTTAAAATTGTCAGTGTCAGTTAGGCAGTATCTACCCAAAAATGGGATGTGTCAAGAACTTTTCGGCGGTTAGCGAACTTGAACCGGAAACGGCACGAAGCAGAGAATAAAGATTATCAAGGTCAGAACGGCGACGATTTTTCGCCCGAAATCGAGCGGCGCGTCGTCGAGCGGTTCGGGATGTCTGATTCGCATCATCACGGCGAGCAGAATCGCAAACAGAAAACCGCTCGGACTGCTGTATAAAAACCAGCCGATCAGGGAGATCAGAGACATCGCGCCGAAAGCGATTCTGCCCGTCCAAAAATGAACGCGCTCGCCGAAGATCGAATAAATCGCGTGTCCGCCGTCGAGTTGTCCCGACGGAATCAAGTTAAGACTCGTCACCAGCATTCCAATCCACGCCGCCGCCAGAAACGGATTGAACGAACCCGAACTCAGATTCACGCCGGTAATTTTCGCCAGTAACTGCGTTAATAACGGGTCGGAAAAATATAAACCTTGTGCATCAACGATTTGCGCCGGTGTCGCCGGTTCCATTGTCAGCAGCCCGCAAACTAAAATCGGGATTAAAACGACGAATCCGGCAATCGGACCGGCAACGCCGATGTCGAAGACGGCGCGGCGCGAAGGCATCGGCGAAACAATTTTGATAAACGCGCCTAAAGTTCCCGCCGGACTCAAGACCGGCGGCATCGGCAGAAAATAAGGCAGCGTCGCGTCAACGCGGTAAAGTCGGCAGGCAACGTAATGTCCGGCTTCGTGCGCGGTTAAAATCGCCAGCAGCGAAAGCGAAAAACCGATGCCTTGCCGGAGAGTTTCCGGTTCCGTGAAAAGCCGTCCGGCAACATTAAAAATTAGATTAAAATAGAGCGACGGCAATGATAGTATCAGGTTGAAACCTTCCGTCCAGTTTTGCGGGTCTTGGACATTTGGCGGAAATACCGGAATTTTTCCGAAAGGTTCGATAATGCCCGCCATCGTCGCGGTGCAGAAAGCAAGGATCAGCAGCGCGATGTGTTTGAGCCAGGTTTTAGCACTCGGACGCATCGCCTCGCGGCGGTCAAAAAATTGATTGGTTAATGAATCTAGGTTAGGCACAAAGAAAGTGAGAAGTGAGAAGTGAGAAGTGAGAAGTGAAAAGCAAACTATTCACTTCTCACTTCTTACTTTTTCTTAACGGCTTTAGCTTGAAGTTCCTTGCCCGGTTTGAAACGAATGGTTTTGCCTGACGGAATCGGAACTTCCTTGCCCGTGCGCGGGTTGCGTCCGATGCCGCGTTTTCTGGGTTTGACGACAAACACGCCGAAACCGCGCAGTTCGATGCGATTGCCTTTCGCCATCGCTTCCTTCATCGCGTTAAAAAGCGCGTCAACCACCTGTTCGGCTTTCTGCTTCGGCACACCGGTTTTGTCGGCGACGCGATTGATAATATCCAGTTTAATCATATTTTTGACCTCGCTTTTGGAAAATGTCGGACGAGAAAAACCGTGTTGGAACTGTAAATGAATAATAGAGACCTAACTCTACTTCTGTCAAGATTTTGCGTCGTGAAATTCAAAAAACTTCTCTAAAACAAAGTCGGGCGTTTCAAAGTGCGGGAAATGTCCGATAGCTCGCAATTCGATAATATCTTTTTGATGCGGCACGACTTCCCGAAATCGCTGAACAAGATGTGCGCCCGAAACTTTATCCGCCGAACCGTTGATAAAGCGAAAGGGAATTTTCGTCCGGCACAGTGCGCCGACCCAACGCTCCCGATATTTGGCGCGCTCGCTCATATAACGAATCAATTTGTGCGCGATGCGCCGCCCGTCGTTGAACTTGAAAACGGCGAGAAAATCATTTAATTCCTCGTCGTTCGGTTGAGTCGCGCTGCCGAAAATCGAAGCCAGACTTCGTTTGAATTTCGCGTCGCCAATCAATCTGCCGAAGATGAATCCGAGCGGGCTGATCAGAATTTTCTGCGCCAAAATCGGGCGGTGCGTTTCGGGGAAAAGTGCGCCGTTTAATAAACAGATGCTTTCGATGGAAAAACTCAAACGATTTTCTTCGCTGCGCGCCAGTAATTCCTGCGTGATCGTGTTGCCGTAATCGTGCGCGAGAATGTGAACTCGTCTGACTTTCAAATATTCGAGCAGCGCCTGCAAAACGTCCACCTGATTGAAAGTCGTATAATCGTAAGCAGTCGGTTTAGCGGAAAAACCGTAGCCGATCATATCGAATGCGACGACGGCGAAGCGGGCGGCGAGCGCGTCCCAAATTTTGTGATAATCGTGCGAAGAGGTCGGGAAACCGTGCAGACAAAGTGTAACTTCTTCGGACGTTTGGCTCGTCCGATAGAAAATCGGGAAACCTTTGTCATCGAAATAATTTCCGCTCTGCTGCCAATCTTTTAATTTCATTGCTCGTTTCAAAAATGATAATATCTTTTACGCTCGAATAGAAAAAGGGGAGAACAGAAATTATGTTAAGAGGACGCGAAAGCAGCAACGTCGAAGACCGGCGCGGAATGGGCGGCAAAGGTTT
>JAJAZE010000153.1 GCA_026785925.1 Pyrinomonadaceae bacterium | reverse complement strand
TTTTCGGAACTTTTTTCGGTGTCGGAACATTTATCAGATGATAATCATACGGCTCCTCGCCCGAATCAAAATCATAGACGCTTTCTTCTTTCTGATTGATTGGCGGCTCGACTTTCTCCGTTTGCTCTTCTTTCGGAACTTAATTATTAGCGATTGGCGAATCGGTCGTTACTTGCTCGACAGTTTTTTTGGTCGTGTCAACGCGAATCTTTTCGCCGTTTGAAACGATGTAGACCACGCCCGGCGCGGTTTCGTCGAAAACGACTTTTATATCGCCCGGAGATTTAACGGTTTGGCTGGCATTGACCGGCTCGACGACTGTTTCTTTGTCCGATTCTTTCGGCAGTAAATCGTTGCTTTGAGCCGGAGTTTGACTGAAACCTTCGACACTGCCGCCGACCAACAACAACGCCGCGACCAAAGCAAAAGCGGCGGTTTGGAAACGAACCGCCGCTGTGAAATTCTTTTGAGCCATAACTGATTAGTCCCCAATACTAATTGATAATTAGTCGAGCAAAATCATTCTGGATTAAAATTCGGAATAGATGATAGATGAAAACTGATAACTTTAATCTTTCGTCTGTCATCTCTCATCTGCCATCTCTTCCGAATTAAAAAACTGAAATAATTATGCTCAATTGAGATTACGGCACGAAAGCCGATGGCACGGGTTTGTCGCCGCTTGAGCCGAACGACACGCCCGTCAAGCCAGTTAAACTTCGGTTGAGAAACCAGGTTCCGTCCCGAAAGACGGCAACATCGGTTTTGCCGTCGCCGTCGTAATCCGCCGGAACCGGAATATCAGTCGAGATGCCGAACTGCACGCCGGTAAATCCGAGTTGCGAGCGCAGCAGATACCAAGTTCCGCTCGCCGGGCGAAACACGGCAAGGTCGGCTTTCCCGTCGCCGTCGTAATCGCCGCCGACCGGTTTGTCAGTAGAGTTGCCGAACTGAATGCCGGTAAATCCGAGTTGGCTTCGCAGCAAATACCAGGTTCCGTCGGTCGGACGAAACACGGCGTAATCCGCTTTGCCGTCACCGTCGTAATCAGCCGCCGCCGGATGATCGCCGTTCTGCCCGAACTGCACGGCGGAAAATTCGTTGTTGACCAGATTCAAGACAAACCACGCGCCGCTCGCCGGACGAAAGACGGCGAGTTCGGCTTTGCCGTCGCCGTTGAAATCCGCCGGCTTCGGAAGATCGGTTGCCGTGCCGAAAGCGATGCCGATAAAGCCGAGCATACTTCTTTGGATAAACCACGTTCCGCCGCGATAAACCGCGAGATCGGTTTTGCCGTCGCCGTCATAATCGGCAGGCACGATGCGGTCGGTCGAAGTTCCGAACTGTGCGCCGGTGAACCCGCTCTGCGAGCCGAGAACATACCAGAATCCGCCGTTCGGACGAAAGACGGAAACATCGCTCTTGCCGTCACCGTCAAAGTCGGCAAAAGCGCGGCTCACCGCAACGGGCGGAGCCTGCACCACCGAATTAGCGATATATGTTTGATCGCCGCTGGTGCTGCCGTCGTTGTTCGCCTGATTTCCGGCGGCGTAAAAAGTCACCACGCCGACATTATTTGCCGGAGCCGTCCAATTAAATGTCCAGAGTGCGCCGCCCTGTTGGTTGGTGAAAGTTCCGGCGGATGTTTGTGCGATGTAAGAACGTCCGTTTTCGTTGAGAATCTGGGTGCTGGTAGCAAGATTGGCGAAAGAGCCAGCCGCTGAATTATTTGCCAGAGCCGTTAATTCAAAACCCCAGCGGCGGCGCGTCGTGTCAGCGGTCGTATGCCGAACTTGTATTTGATAAATTTGTCCGGGCGTGTAACTTGTCGGCGCGGTAATGGCAAATTGTCCGGTGTTGTTGCTGCCGCCGTGACAGCTTGAACAATTTGCCTCGTCCGGCGCACCGCTGAAACCTGCCGGCGGTCCCGAACTAAAAGATTTGACGGTGTGAACGAAACCGTTATTATTCGTCAAACCCACCACTGCTAATCCGATAAAGGAAAGCAGACACAAAATTTTCAATCTTCTTGTCGTTAGTTTTAGCATAAAAATAAAGTAGAGATTCTAAATTTAATTATTCCTAAGATTCTCGGAGCATAGACTTTCCAACTTCGGATTCAGCGCAAATTCTTTCGCCGCAAGTTTGGGTCAACGCTTAACCCATTAACGCAAATTAAATTTTAGAGGTTGTGCAATCTAAATTCTTGAAAGTTCCGTCTTACTTCAGAGTCCACCCCGGCGGGGGGGTTATGGCCCCCGAGGCGGGGGGGGGGCAACAGAAAAATTGGGGCTGTCAAT
>JAJAZE010000152.1 GCA_026785925.1 Pyrinomonadaceae bacterium | reverse complement strand
GCGATTTGTGCTGTGGTTTTATACGCCGATGGCGATGGATTTCGCCGCGCACTTGCAGCCGCTCGCCACGGTTTTCGATTGTATGGACGAGCTTTCGGCGTTTAGATTCGCGCCGCCTGCGTTAATTGAAAATGAAAAACGGCTGCTCGGAAAAGCCGATTTGGTGTTCGCCGGCGGGCAGAGTTTGTATGAAGCGAAAAAAGATCAGCACGCGCGGGTCTTCGCGTTTCCGTCGAGTATTGATGCCGCGCATTTCAAACAAGCGCGGGACATCACCGAAGAGCCGGCAGACCAAAAACCAATCGTGCATCCGCGTCTCGGCTACTGCGGCGTGATTGACGAAAGATTCGATATTGAAATGCTGGCTGAAGCCGCTGAACTGCGTCCGGCGTGGCAGTTTATAATGATTGGTCCGGTTGTCAAAATCGCGCCCGAAGATTTGCCGCGCCGCGAAAACATTCATTATCTCGGCGGCAAAAGTTATCAGGAACTGCCCGCCTATCTCGCCGGTTGGGAAGTTGCGCTGATGCCGTTCGCACTCAACGAATCAACCAAATACATCAGCCCGACGAAAACGCCGGAATATCTCGCCGCCGGCAAACCGGTGGTTTCGACTTCGATTCGGGATGTCGTGCGACCTTACGGCGAACTCGGTTTGGTTCACATCGCGCACACAGCAGCCGAATTCGTCGCGGCTTGCGAAGCCGCGATGCTGGAGAATTCTGATGAAAGATTGAAAAAGGTTGACGAATTTTTGTCGCAAACTTCCTGGG
This sequence comes from Pyrinomonadaceae bacterium, assembly GCA_026785925.1. GTDB lineage: Bacteria > Acidobacteriota > Blastocatellia > Pyrinomonadales > Pyrinomonadaceae. The sequence continues at coordinate 1,350 of JAJAZE010000152.1, read as the reverse complement.
ACAAAACATGGTTGCAAATGGCGAAATTAATCGAGGAGACAGCGCAGCAAAATGGTATGAAACTTGCTACTGCTTAGTGAATTCAAAATTTTCGTATCGCGTTGATACGATATACAAGGGAAATACAAGGGAAACAAGGGGAAACAAAAATGTTTGATTATCTGATTGTGGGCGCGGGCTTTGCCGGCAGTGTCCTTGCTGAAAGACTCGCTAAAGGGTCGGGCAAAAAAGTTTTAATTTGCGATAAACGATCACATATCGGCGGAAATGCCTTCGACTTTTATAACGACGAAGGCATCTTAATCCATAAATACGGACCGCATATTTTTCATACCAACTCGAAAGAGGTCTTCGATTATCTTTCCAATTTTACCGAGTGGCGTTCTTACCAACACCGCGTTTTAGCGATGGTTGACGGAATGCTCGTGCCGATGCCGATCAATCTCGACACGATCAATAAACTTTACGGTCTGAATTTGACGGCGTTTGAAGTCGAAGAATTCTTTGCGAAATTGGCGGAAAAAGTCGAACACGTCCGCACCTCCGAAGATGTCGTCGTCTCGAAGGTCGGGCGCGAGCTTTACGAAAAGTTTTTCAAAAATTACACGCAGAAACAATGGGGTTTGGATCCGTCGGAACTCGATGCTTCGGTGACGGCGCGTGTGCCGACCCGCACCAACCGCGACGACCGTTACTTTACCGATTCGTTTCAGGCGATGCCGAAATACGGTTATACGCGAATGTTTGAAAAGATGCTCGATCATCCGAACATCAAAATTATGCTCAACTGCGATTACCGGGAAATCGTCAATCAAATCTCGTTCAAGGAAATGATTTATACCGGACCGATTGATTCGTATTTCGATTATCGTTACGGGAAACTTCCCTATCGCTCGCTCGAATTCAAACACGAAACGCACGACGCGGAGCAGTTTCAAGCCGCGCCGGTCGTCAATTATCCGAATGAACAGGCATTCACGCGCATCACGGAATTTAAGTATCTGACCGGGCAGGAACACAAAAAAACCAGTGTCGTTTATGAGTTTCCGCAGGCGACCGGCGACCCGTATTATCCGATTCCGCGCAAGGAAAACACCGATCTTTACGCCCAGTATAAAACGCTCGCCGATGCGCGTCCCGACGTGCATTTCGTCGGCAGACTGGCGACTTACAAATACTACAATATGGATCAAATCGTGGCGCAGGCGTTGATGACTTACGGAAAGATCGTCGGAATGAAACGCCAGAATGCGATGGTGAAAACCAGCATTGACAATAAAGTATTTGCGGCGGCAAATACGGCAGCTAACAACGGAGCGACGGCGACTTCGACGACCAGCTGTCGGGAAG
>JAJAZE010000151.1 GCA_026785925.1 Pyrinomonadaceae bacterium | reverse complement strand
GATGTTTTGCACGAGGCGCGAACGTGAGCGGCAGGGACGGCGCAAAGAACCGAGTGCGGGATGTTTGGATTCGCAATCGGTCAAGAATGTGGGCGGCGAACAGGAAGCGCGGGGTTATGATGCGGGCAAGAAAATCACCGGCAGAAAGCGGCATTTGCTGGTTGATACAATTGGCTTGCCAATCGCCGTCAAAGTCACGGCAGCAAGCGAAAGCGATCAAGCCGGAGCGCGAAAATTGTTCTCGGAAGAGCGGGATAAATTGAAAAGTATCAAGAAAGTTTGGGTGGACGGAACATATCGCGGAGTCGAATGGCACGCGGAAGTCAAAGCGGACTACGGAATTGAATTGGAAGTCAAGCAGAACGAACCGGGAGTCAAAGGTTTTGTCGCAGTGGCGAAAAGATGGGTGGTCGAGCGAACTTTCGGGTGGTTGGTGCAATCACGCCGATTAGTGCGCGAATATGAAAAACTAGCGGGAAGCACGGAGGCGATGATACATCTGACAATGATCAGAATCCTTGTCAGACGGCTTGCTCCTGACTTTTCAGACTAGCTCTAAGAACTCCGTCACCGTTAATCGAGGTAATTCCCAATGTTAAGGAAAAATCAATTGAAAAAGTCGGTCTGTTTCAATTTATTATTTTTGATAATGATTCACGAATCATTGCCGCCTCGAATGCGGAAGACAATAATCAGGACTACACCGAAGCCCAAACATTTGTGGAGCAGTTAATTGCCGAAAATTCCCCGGAAAAAAGAGAGTTGGATGAGCAAAACGGTATTCATCTGAAAACTGCTTTTCCGATCTACGATGACAAAAATCAGGTCAAAGGTTTTTTGTTTTTCAAAGATACGATGCCTTTTGCTTTCAACGAAATAATTTTTAATTCGATTTATTCAGTCAGCGACCAATTAGTTTCAAATCTGATATTTTTCACAATTTTCGGTTTCGTATTCGGTTCGCCGTTCGCGTGGTATTTGTCGAAACGTCTGGAAAAAATCGCGTTTGCGGCGCAATCCTGGCGGACAGGCGATTTTTCGGCGCGGACAAACGATAAATCTTCCGACGAAATCGGGATTCTTTCGCGTCATTTAAACGAAATGGCAGACGATTTACGCGAAAATTTTGCGTTGCGGCAGACGATTGCCACCGTTGAAGAACGCAATCGCATCGCCCGCGATTTGCACGATTCGGTCAAACAACAAGTTTTCGGACTTGCAATGCAAATCAGCACGGCAAATGCTTTGGTCGAAAAAAATCCCGAATCGGCGAAAAATTACCTGTTTGAATCGGAAAATCTGATTAAAGAAATTCAAGCCGAACTCGTTGATATGATTCGGGAATTCGGTTTGCCGGTCAAAGAGACGGAAACTTTCAAAGACAAACTGGAAAATCTGATTAACGATTGGGCGCGGCAGAATGTGATGAAAACGGAAATTAACATCACCGACAAACTCCGCATTTCGCCGGTTGCGGCACAGGCATTTTATCGAATTGCCCAGGAAACGCTGGCAAACATCGCCCGCCACAGCCAAGCCGCCAAAGTTAAAATTACGCTGACCAATGTGCCGCAAAATAAGCTGGAAATGTCTATTTCCGACAACGGTTGCGGTTTTGATACCGAAAAAATCAAGAAAGGATTCGGCTTACAGAGCATCCGCGAACGAGCCGAAAGTTTGCCAAACGGTTGGCTGGCGATTGAGAGCGAAATTAACGTCGGCACAACAGTCAAAATCGGTTGTGAGACGACCAAATAAAATTGGAGCAAATAATGAAAACAGACGAAAACATCACGGTTTTATTAGTTGACGATCATTCGATTGTCCGCAAAGGCGTGCGCGGTTTTTTGGAAATTCAGGAAAATATCGAAGTCATCGGCGAAGCTGAATCGGGCGAAAAAGCGGTTGTTTTGTGCGAAGAATTTGCTCCTGATGTCGTGCTGCTTGATTTGTTAATGTCGGGAATGAACGGCGTTGAAACGACGAGGCAGATTAAAATTATCAGTCCGCGTTCAAACGTGATTATTCTTACGTCTTTTCACGATAACGAATATATTTTGCCCGCGATTCAAGCCGGCGCGTTGTCATATTTGCTCAAAGATGTCAGCCCGAATGATTTGGTTCAGGCGGTTTATAAAGCGGCAATCGGCGAAGCGGTTTTGCATCCGCGAATCGCCGCGCAAATTATGTCTGAAATGCGAATTGCCAAGGAAACCAAACTCAATCTCGACGAATTGACCACCCGCGAATCGGAAGTTTTGCGCCTGATTGCCGAAGGTTTATCAAACAGCGAAATCGGCAACCGGCTTTTTATCAGCGAAAAAACCGTTAAATCTCACGTCAGCAACATTTTAAGCAAACTGCATCTTGCCGATAGAACCAAAGTCGCCGTCTATGCGTGGCGCAGCGGAATTGTGAAATAAATCAGACTTTAGCACTAGAAAAATTCAAACCAAAGCCCGATGTTTTAGTTTTATGATTTCTCTAAACTTTCAAATAGTTAGTAATTTTAACGAGATTTGCGAGGAAAAAATGAGCATCGTCAAACAAATAGTTGTTGTCACCGTTATAATTTTATTATTTTTGGCTTTCGGAAAACCTTTATTTATGCCCAATCGCCCGAAAGCATCTTGAAGAAAGCGGCAAAGGCAAGCGGTTTTGAAAAAGACCTGCGAAATGTGCAAAGTTGGCAGTTGAAAGGAAAAATCGTCCGTTTGAGCGATGGAACAAACGGTGATTTTCAAGCCGAAGTCCAACAGCCGAATCTTTACCGAGACACAATTAATTTCAAAAATGCGGAAATAAGCCGCAGTTTCAACGGAAAATCAACTTGGATGCGCGATTCACGCGACGGCTTACGCACGCTCACGGGCGAGGCAAGCGAAGATTTGAAAGCCGAAGCATTTTTTCGGGCAAATCGTTGGTTAAAATACAAAGAAGAAAAATCAATTATTTCAAGCAGCGGAAAGTATAATTTGTTTGGCAAACAAGTTGACACGGTTATTTTAACTACCGCCAAAAACGTCAAAATTAAACTTTATTTTGATTCGGTTTCAGGTCTTTTGATTCGTGAAGAAATTCCGTTCGGCGATAAAATGCGCGTTTTCGATTACGGCAATTTTCGGGTGATTAACGGTGTGCAAGAACCTTTCACGATTAAAATGAGCGAGGGAAATGAGCGTTTTGAAATTCAAGTCGAGCAAATTCTTCACAATGTTCCAATCAATCGTGCAACTTTTGATTTTCCAAGCAATCCGAACGAAAGACTGCCCGATATTCGAGCATTTCTGGAAGAAGTAAAGGCAAATCAAGACGAGGTTGATAAGACACTCGAAAATTATTCTTACGTTGAAGAAATCACCGACCGCGAATTTGATAAAAACGGAAATTTACGGATTACCAAAGTTGAAACCTTTGAAGTTTCTAACTTTAAGGGAAAATTGATTAGTCGTTTAATTGCCCGCAACGGAAAACCGCTTTCCGACAAGAATCAAGAAAAACAAGATCAAGATGTTCAAAAAGAAGTCGAGAAAATGGAGCGCAATCAAGACATCAAAAACCAAGAACCTTCGATTGCGGAAATTTTGCGAGCTTCAAATTTGGTCAATCCGCGCCGTGAACGCTTTAAAGGGCGTGAAGTTATCGTTTTCGATTTTGAACCGAATCCGAATCTTACGTTGCCGCCAAAAGCCGATGATTTGCAATTGTTTTCAAAACTTCTCGGCACGGTTTGGATTGATGAAAAAGATAAACAGGTCGCCCGCATTGAAGCCAAATTGAATGAAAACATCAAAATCGGCGGCGTGGTCGTCGTAATCAAAAAAGGCGCGTATCTCGTTTCCGAACAAGCGCGTTTTGATGATGAAGTTTGGCTTCCATCCGTTTCAGATGTCAATATCTCGATCCGCATTTTGTTGGTTCAGAACATAAAAATCAACCAAGTTTCCAAATATACCAACTACAAAAAATTCACCACCGAAGTTCAAAACTACGAGGTTGGAAAACCCGCAAATTAGCAGGACATCCAAAAAAAATCATCCTTAAGTTGGAGAAAAATCCCGTCTTTCGCCCGACGTTTTCCAAAAACAATAATTTTATAGTTATTTCACACTCGGCAAAGAGTGAATTACAAATGAGGAGTTAGAAAAATGCGAAACACAATTTTACGAATTGCGACTTTATTTTTGATGGTTATTTTCGGCAACGCGCTTGCGATTATTGCCCAAACACCGCCTGATATTTCTACGCCCGAAGCGTTTTTGCAATATCTTTCGGCAAATCGTCAAAACGTGGCGATTGCAAGTTTTTCGATTAAATCAAACGGTGAAATTAACCTTCGTGAACCGATTATCGCGCACAATGTTGATACCAAGATGCCGCTCCAATCACTCAGCAAAGTGATTCATCTCGCGGCTTACGCAAAGGCTCTGACGACGGGCGAAATTCAAGCTAACCGTTTAGTTACGGCGCGAGAATGGGAAAATTATTATTTGCCCGGAACTGATGGCGGCGCACACGGCGTGGCACTTGAAGATTTGGGAATTCCGACCGATGAATTCGGTTTTGCGAAAAATTCCCGAAGCAACAGTCACAGTTGACAAATGGTTCGGGCAATGATTCGTTACAGCGATAATGCCGTTCACGATTGGTTATTCGCAAATCTCAGCCGTCGAACATTTAAAGACGTAATTCGTGACGGCGAACTGTCCGGTCAAGATTTTCCGACCTATTTTCTCGGCAATGATTTATCGTATGAAAATCACGAAATCGGTTTGAGTACTTTGCAAAATGTTCAATACTTAAAAAGCCTTCCCAGGCGACAATATGTGGCTTTAATTAATAACTTGACCGCCAAATTTCAGAACCCGGTGTGGCGACAAGCCGAATTTGAATGGCGTTTGGCAAATGCCGAAAATTTGGGAAATCCGCTTGCTTTACGCGAAGGTGGAGCTGCCCTTGCCGATAAAGGCACGGTTCGTGATTATGCGTTTTTGATGGCGAAAGTTTCAACCGGACATTTTATTTCACCCGATATTTCCGCGACGATGCGACGTTTTCTTGAGCAAACACAAACACTTGAAGCCATTGGCGAAGCGGAACTTTACACGGTTGTCGGCGAAAAAGCCGGCGGAAGCAGCGGCGGTTTTATCACGGATGCAAGTTATTCGATTCCACG
>JAJAZE010000150.1 GCA_026785925.1 Pyrinomonadaceae bacterium | reverse complement strand
AGGATTAACCAGCGTTTGAAATTCTTCCGTGATTTTTCCGTTGCTCACGCGGTACGCGCCGATTTCCGTGACGCGGCACGGCGGCGATTTCGCGCCCGTCGTCTCCAGATCGAACACGACAAATTCCGTGTCATCGAATTGGCGAAGTTCAAAGATTGACTCGACAAGTTCCAGCGTGTCTTCATTTAGCTTCAAACGCGAATCGGTTTCAACCAAATCGGACACGAGCAATTTCGCTAAATCGGAATCGGGCTTTCTGATTTTCATCACGAAATCAACGACTTTAACGGCGGAGGCGCGACCACCGACGGACTGCAAAAGTTGGATGGTTTCGCTGATGAGCAGAGAATCGGAAATCAAGTTGGGATAAGGCGGCATAGCTTTTCATTCGATTTTAACGCGAAATAGCAAAACTTCCAATTGAACTTAAAAAGTCGAAAATCTAAGATATAAGTTCACAGGTTATAAAACGATGAACGACGAACGTATTCTCGAACATTTCCGCCAGACCAACGCGCTTTTGGAAGGGCATTTTATTTTATCGAGCGGCTTGCACAGCCCGAAATATCTGCAATGCGCTCTCGCGCTGCAGTATCCGATGGATGCCGCAAAATTCGGCGCGGCGATTGCCGAACACTATGTAAAGGAGAGAATCGAAACCGTCGCGTCACCGGCAATCGGCGGCTTGATAATCGGCTACGAAGTCGCCAAAGCCTTAAACGTCCGCTTCATCTGGACGGAACGCGAAAACGGCACGATGACCGTGCGACGCGGCTTTTCCGTGAAAGAAAACGAACGAATTTTAGTCGTCGAAGATGTCATCACGACCGGCGGCTCAACCCGCGAATGTATCGCGGCGTTGGAAAAACACGGCGCAAACGTCGGCGGCGCGGCTTCGATTATTGACCGCTCAAACGGCACGGCAGATGTCGGCGTTCCGCGAATTTCTCTGGTTAGTTTGGAAGTGCCGAGTTACAAACCGGAAGATTGTCCGCTATGCGAGCGCGGCGACGAAGTGGTTAAACCCGGTTCAAGAAAATTGTAGACTATCGGCTCGTGCAGGAATAAGTTTTCGTCTTGTCGCCAACGGCGACGAACAATATAGCATAGGGTTAAATGAGCGATAGCGAATGCAACCCTATGTAATTGCAAAAATTCAACCGCTCACTGAAAGTGAGCAATAGTCCGGGAGTTATTCGACACTTTCAGCGTCGGAAATGATTTTTCGTATTCATAGGGTTGCGCTCGTTTTACTCGCTTAACCCTATGCTATATTGTTCGTCGCTTTCAGCGACTAATACAAAAACTGCATAGGTGGTCGAATGATATGCAAATAATTTTATGGCAAAAATGACGGAAGATGAGCAGCAAAAGTTGAAAGCAGTTTATCTGCAAAGACTGGAAAACATCAATAGAACTCGTTCCAAGCCGTTGATTAAAAATATCAAAGAGGCTTTTCTAAATGTTCCATATCCGGGAGACGAAAATCTTGTCAGCACTCCCGAACATCGTGCCGAATGCGAAGAGTGCGAAGGAATTTATAGTTATTTTGTCGGCAAAACTTGGGAAAAAACACTTGATAAAAAATCTTACGACTGGCTCGGTCACGGTCAATCCTTCTTTCTACCGTTGGCTTGGCAGTATTATCTTGCGGCATACTTGATTCAAAGAGTTAGCAAAGAATTATTTCCAACTCTCTACTTTTTACCGAACGAAGACCCTGAATTAATTGAATTCGAGGAAAATCGAATCAATCTTTTAACTTCTCGTCAATGCGATGTAATAATCAAATACTTAAAAATTGCTGACGAACTCGGACAAGGACTCGTCATTTATGAAGAATATGAAATTTCAAAAACATTGAGTTATTGGAAAGAAAATTATCGAAAGGCTCTTGCTAAAGAACAAAATCTGAACGAATGAATTTCAAACTTTTATTACAATACGACGGCACGGATTTTCACGGCTGGCAGGTGCAGGACGGACAGCGCACGGTGCAGGGCGAACTCGAACGAACGCTAAGTTTTTTGGAAGACGCGGACGACGTGAAAGTGATCGGTTCGGGGCGCACGGACGCGGGCGTTCACGCCGAAGGTCAGGTCGCCAACGTGCGGTTAAATCGCGCCTTTACGCCCGACCATTTGCGGGCGGCGATCAACGGCAATTCGCGGCGCGACGTGCGCGTTATCAACGTCGAAAAAATGCCGGACGAATTTCACGCCCGCTTTTCCGCCAAGACGAAATACTACATTTACCGCGTCGTCAACGCGCCCGTAATGTCTCCGTTCTGGCTGCGTTACGCGCATCACGAAGCCAGATTTCTGGATGTCGGGCGAATGAACGATGCAGCGCGTCTGTTTTTAGGCGAACACGATTGGACGGCGTTTTCGGCGGCGCGTTCGGATGTCGAAAACCGCGTTCGCACAATAAAAAGTTTCACGGTTGAATCGTTCTGGGACGCTCGTTCAAATTCCGCCGTCATCGAATTTCGCATTTCCGCCAACGGTTTCCTGCGTTATATGGTGCGCTCAATCGTCGGCACAATGCTCGAAGTCGGGCGCGGCGAAAAAGATTCTGATACAATTCAGACGGCAATAGTCAGCGGCGACCGCGATTTAGCGGGCAAAACCGCGCCGGCGAACGGCTTGACGCTGCACAAGGTT
>JAJAZE010000149.1 GCA_026785925.1 Pyrinomonadaceae bacterium | reverse complement strand
GTTGGCGGCTACGCGGTTGATTCGGTTTTGAAGGATTTCGAGATTAAAAACGCGATTTCTTCGTTCGTCTTTTGCGCGTCTGATTACGTCGGCGTGATCGGCGGAATGGCGGTTTTGAGAAACCTCGCCATCGAAATTGATGTGATCGCCGGTTCGGTGACAGATTCGCAGATGGGCGAAGATTTTGTCGAAGCGAATTACAAATTAAAAGCCGGCAATGCGCGGCGCGACGGCAAGCGATTGTTCGAGTTAATTTCAAACAGGATGGACAGGATGAACAGGATTTTTCCATCAGATTTTTATCCTGAAAATCCTGTTCATCCTGTAAATGTTTAGTTTATGAAACAAAGCATCGCGCACATCGCTCTGGTCGTGGCGGATTACGACGAAGCGATTAAGTTTTACACTGAAAAGCTGGATTTCGTGCTGCTCGAAGACACGCCGCAGTCGGAAACGAAACGCTGGGTCAAGGTTACGCCGCGCGGGGCGGAAGAATGTTGTCTGCTGCTGGCAAAAGCCGCCTCCGCCGAACAAACGAGTCGCGTCGGCAATCAAACGGGCGGGCGAGTTTTTCTGTTTCTCGAAACCGACGATTTCCGGCGCGATTACGAAAACTACAAAGCGAAAGGCGTGAATTTCGTCAGAGAACCGAAAACGGAAGATTACGGAACGGTCGCCGTTTTTGAAGATTTATACGGCAATCTTTGGGATTTGGTCGAGTTTAAGAATAAGTAATTTATGAACAGTTCAAAATTTACAGGATTACTTTATCTCGGAAAGATAACGCCGCAAGATTGTGTAGATTGGGCAAATACTTGTTTGCAAGAAGGCAAAGACGGCGAGTATTTAAGACAACTTGCATCAATGAACAAGAATTATTTAGACAAAGATGAAGTTTTTAAATTAGTTCGCGGTTGCTTTGCAGATATTGGTTTTCGTTGCCACCCAAATGAAATAAATTCCCTGTTGAGTGAAGCAAAAGAAGTCGCACGAAAAATACTTTCAAGTGAGATTGAACCATTTGAAGGTGTTGTTAAAATTTCGGGTATAGCCGGACAAATTGATTTTCCTTTCTACAAAAGGCTATCAGATTGGATTTATTTAGAAGAACAAAATCATCCTGAATGTTTAGAAAAAGGTTGGATTTTTTACAAAACCAATCCACAAAAGTGGCTTGAAATCGTGATGCGAGAAGCTAAAAAGTTGGCTGAAAGCGATTTTGAAATTGATGTTAGGGATTTTAGATAAAAGCTAATGAAAATAAAAATCGCAATCTTCGGCGGTTCGGGTTACGGCGGCAGCGAGCTTTTGCGGATTCTGCTGTTTCATCCGAATGCGGAAATCGTGCTGGTGACGGGATTGGAACACGCGGGCAAAGCCGTCGGCGAAGTTCATAAAAATCTGGCGGGCTTGACCGATTTGAGATTCGAGCCATCGCCCGAAGATTTGTCCGCGCTCGACGCGGTTGATGTCGCGTTTTTCGCGCTGCCGCACGGACAGGCTTTGAAACTCGTGCCGCAGTTGCCGGAAACGGTCAAAGTCGTTGACCTGTCGGGCGATTTCAGAATCAATGACGCGGAGGTTTTCAAGCAGTTTTACAATCTCGAACATACCGCGACAGATTTGCAGAAAGGTTTTGTCTATGGCTTGACCGAAACGAATCGTGAAGCGATCAAGACGGCGAATCGCATCGCCAATCCGGGCTGTTTTGCGACGGCGACGCTGCTCGCGCTTGCGCCGATGGTGAAAAGCGGTTTGCTGACGGGAAAAATCATCGTTGACGCGAAAACGGGTTCGAGCGGTTCGGGCGCGAAAGCGGCGGCGAACACGCATCACCCGCAGCGCACGAATTCGTTTTACGCCTACAAACCTTTCGCGCATCAACACGTCCCGGAAATCAAACAGCATTTGCGCGAAGTCGGCGAATTTTCCAGCGAACTCGTTTTTATGACGCATTCGCTGCCCGTTGTGCGCGGCGTATTTGCCTCTGCTTATTTGGAAACGTCCGTTAATTTAACCGGCGAAGACGTAAATAATCTTTACAAACTTTTTTACAAAGATTCGTTTTTCGTCCGCCTCGTCGAAAATTCGCCCGACATTAATTGGGTTAAAATGACGAATTTTTGCGACCTCGCGGCGCATTCTAACGGCAGGCAAATCGTCGTCTTTTCGGCGATTGATAATCTGGTCAAAGGCGCAAGCGGACAAGCGGTGCAGAATATGAACTTGATGTTTGGGTTGGATGAGAAAACGGGCTTGGTTTTCGCGGGTTCAAATCCGTAAGAAATTTTGCCACAGAGGACACAGAGTTCACAGAGAGAGTTGGAAATTGTGGGCGACTTTTTGACGCAGAAAATTATTGGGGCGGCGATTGAAGTGCATAAGATTTTGGGCGCGGGACTGCTTGAGTCAATTTACGAAGAAGCTCTTTGTCACGAATTTGATTTGAGAGAAATTAGATTTCAGCGGCAGATTGAAGTTGACGTTGTTTATAAAGATAAAATTATAAAAGGACAGCGATTGGATTTACTGGTCGAAGATGAAGTTGTCGTAGAAATCAAGTCTTTGGCAAGATTGCCTGAAGCGGCAACCGCGCAGGTTTTGTCTTATCTGAAAGCCACCGGTCTAAAACGCGGATTGTTAATAAATTTCGGCGCGGCAACACTGATTCAAGGTGTCAAAAGAATCTCTCTGTGAACTCTGTGTTCTCTGTGGCAAAAAAATCTTATGAATTTTGAAAATATCGAAAAACTGGAAGAACAATTTCAAGTCGCAACTTACGCCAAGATGAATATCGCGGTGGAGCGCGGCAAGGGCGCGTGGATTTGGACGAGCGACGGCGAGAAATATCTCGATTTATACGGCGGACACGCGGTTTGCGCCACCGGACACGCGCATCCGCTGGTCGTCGAAGCGTTGAAGAATCAAGCCGAAAAAGTTTTATTTTATTCAAATCTGGTTTATTCGGAGGTTCGCGCAAAGGCGGCTGAAAAACTCGTTTCCGTCGCGCCCGAATCAATCACGAAAACATTTTTCTGCAATTCGGGAACCGAAGCGAACGAGAACGCGATGCGAATGGCGCGGTTTGCGACGAAGCGCGAAAAAATCATCACGTTTTCCGGCGGTTTTCACGGTAGAACGGCGGACGCGATTTCGGCGACTTTTTTGGGAAATTATCGAAACTTGGGAAAGCCGAATGTGCCGCATCACGTCTGCGCCGAATTCGGAAATTTAGAAAGCGTTCGAGAATTAGCCGACGCGGACACGGCGGCGATTATGCTGGAGCCGATTCAATCAATGGCAGGCGTGAACGAAGCCGCGCCGGAATTCTTTCGCGGATTGCGGGAAATCTGCAATGAACACGGCATCGTTTTGATTTTCGACGAAGTGCAGACCGGCATCGGGCGCACGGGAAACTGGTTTTTTTCGGGTTCGGAACTGGCGGACGGTGTGGAAGCCGACATTATTACGCTTGCAAAATCACTCGGAAGCGGCGTTCCGGTCGGCGCGTGTTTGGTCAATTCGTGCATTTCGGAAGTTATTAAAACCAACGATTTAGGCACGACTTTCGGCGGCGGAATGCTCGCAATGGCGGCGGTTTCGGCGACGCTTGAGGCGATTGAAACGGACGGAATGCGCTCCAATATCGCGGAAATCGAAAATTATCTGCGCGAGCGTCTGAAAGAAATCGAAGAAGTCAAAACTCTGCGCGGCAAAGGCGGACTTTTGGGAATCGAATTCAACGAAAACTGCAAGCCGATTCACGCCAAATTACTTGAAAATAAAATCATCACGGGAACTTCGAGCCATCCGAATGTCTTGCGTTTGCTTCCTCCGTTGTGCGTCAAAAAAGAGGAAATTGATTTACTGATCGAAGTTTTAGCAAAAGATTAAACATATGGAAAAGGTAGTTTTTCTTTTCGACGTTGACAACACTCTGCTCGATAATGACCGCGTTTCAAAAGATTTGCGCGGTTTTTTGGAAAAGGAAGTCGGCGAAAAGCGTAACGGTCGTTATTGGGAAATTTTCGAGGAACTGCGAAACGAACTCGGTTATGCCGATTATCTCGGCGCGTTGCAGCGTTACCGCATCGAAAATCCTTATGATTCGCATTTGCTCGCCGTTTCGACTTATCTGGTCAATTATCCGTTTGCCAATCGTCTGTTTCCGAACTCGCTCGACGTTTTAGACTATTGCCGGCAGTTCGGCAAAGTCGTGATTTTGACGGACGGCGATGTCGTCTTTCAGCCGCGCAAAGTCGAGCGTTCGGGCTTGCTCGAAGCGGTTGAGAAAAATGTTCTGATTTATATCCACAAGGAACAAGAACTGCACGATGTCGAACGGCGTTATCCGGCGGAACATTACGTTTTGGTTGACGATAAAATCCGCATTTTATCGTCGATTAAAGAAGTTTGGGGCGCGAAAGTTACGACGGTTTTTCCGCGTCAGGGACATTACGCTTTTGACGAAAAGGAAATTTCCAAATATCCGGCGGCTGATATTACGATTGAGCGAATCGGCGATTTGATGAATTTTTCGATGGAGCAATTGATAAATCAGAATGATTAAAAACTTTCTAAAAACATCCGACTTTTCACGCGCCGAACTCGAAGAAATCATCGAGTCGGCGGCTCAATTCAAAAAAGGCGAACTCACCGGCAAACCTCTGAGCGGCAAATCAGTCGCGCTCGTGTTTTTTAATCCGAGTTTGCGAACACGCGCTTCGATGCAAGTCGGGATTTACGACTTGGGCGGCAATTCGGTGATTTTGGAGCCGGGAAATACGAGTTGGACGCTCGAACACCGGGAAAACGTCGTGATGGATTCGGACAAAACCGAACATTTGAAAGAGTTCGTCGGAGTTTTGGAAAGATACGTCTCGCTAATTGGTGTGCGGACTTTTGCAGAGTTGAAAGACTGGAATCTGGAACGAACCGAGCCGATACTGTCGGCGTTTGAAAAGTATTCGACGAAACCGATTATCAACCTCGAATCGGCGATGCACCATCCGTGTCAATCAATGGCGGATATGCTGACGATTCGGGAACGATTCGGAAAACAAAGGAAAAAAGTTTTGCTGACGTGGGCGTGGCATCCGAAACCTTTGCCGATGGCGGTTCCGAATTCGTTCGCGCTCGCCGCCGCGCAGTTCGGACACGATTTGCGAATCGCGCACCCGAAAGGTTACGAACTCGACGCGGAATTGACGGCGGAAATCGAAAGGCAGGCGAATGAAAACGGCGGCAGTTTGGAAATCACCAACGAAATTGACGAAGCGTTTGACAATGTTGAGGTCGTCTACGCGAAAAGCTGGGGCAGTTTTCAGCATTACGGAAACGCCGATCAGGACATCCGCGAACGTGAAATTTACCGTGAAAAATGGATTGTTGACGCGGCGAAAATGCAGAAAACGAACGACGCGATTTTTATGCACTGTCTTCCGGTGCGCCGAAATGTGATTGTCACCGACGCGGTGATTGATTCGGCGAATTCGGTCGTTTTGGACGAAGCCGAAAATCGTCTGCACGTTCAGAAAGCGATTATGGCGAAGTTGATAAATTAACAGGATGGACAGGATTTACAGGATAATTTATAGCAGTTCTTGGGCGTTCGTCATTCGCGTCCTGACTTCGTGCGGGCTTCCGCAAAAAAGGTCCCGTGAAATCGAAAAACGCCATAAATTCAAAAAACTCCAATCCTGCCTGTCCTGTCCATCCTGTTAAAAATTTTTATGAACACTCAAAAACTCGATTTGCTGCGCGAAGCCCTGCCTTACATCCAAAAATTTAAAGGCAAAACTTTCGTCGTCAAATTTTCCGGCAAAGTCACCGAAGACAAAGAAAACCTCGCGTCGCTGGCGGAAGAATTAGCGTTGCTGCATCAGGTCGGAATTAAGATTTGCGTCGTTCACGGCGGCGGCAAACAGCTTTCGGAAATGGCGGGCAAATTGGGCGTGGCGCAAACCATCATTGAGGGGCGGCGCGTGACGGACGACGAAACTTTGGATTTGGCGAAGATGATTTTCGCGGGTAAAATCAACACGGAAATTCTCGCCGCGCTGCGCCGACGCGGAACGGCGGCGGTCGGGCTTTCGGGCATTGACGGCAACATCGTTCACGCCGCAAAACGTCCGCCGAAAGAGATATTGAACCGGCTGACGGGTTTGAGCGAAACGATTGATTTCGGCAACGTCGGCGACGTTCTGCAAATTAACGCGCATCTTTTGACGCTGCTGCTCGACAGCGATTATCTGCCGGTCGTTTCTTCCTTGGGCGCGGACGACGAAGGGCAGATTTTCAACATCAACGCCGACACGATTGCGTCGGAAATCGCCGTCCAACTAAAAGCCGAAAAGCTGATTTTGCTGTCGGATGTCAACGGAATTTACCTTGACGCTAAAAACCCCGAAACGAAAGTTTCGCGCCTCAGTATCGCCGAAGCCGAAGATTTAATAACGAACGGCGCGGCGCACGGCGGGATGATCCCGAAACTGCAAAACATCGTCGCGCTTCTGAATCGCGGCGTAAAATCGGCGCATGTCATCAGCGGAACCGCCCGCAACGCCCTGCTTTCGGAAGTTTTCACCAACTCCGGCACGGGAACGATGATCGGCTTTTAGGATAAGTAATCGGTAGAGATCAGTTGTCAACAAAACGCTATCGAAAACGCCGCCCTCTTTGCTATCATTAGCAATTATGAATTTGCGTTATTGGCTGCCCGTTTTCTCCATCGTTTTACTTTTCGTTTCAAATATTTTCGCCGGTGAACCGTATTTTCTGATGCTCAATCAAGAACCGGTGATTCGCATCGGTTTGGCGACCAACGCACAGAATGTTTCGATTACGACGACCGATTCCACGCTCGTCGCGGTGAGCGCGGGCGAGCCGAATCGGTTTTTGCCCGTTAATCGAATTTCGGTCGCGGCGCGCGTTTATCGTCCGCTCGAATATGAAATTTATCGCTTTGAAATTCCGAATCTAACCACGCCAACCGAAGCCGAAACGCTCGCCGCCGAAGTCCGCGAGGCGACCGGCGCGAAAACTGTGGTTTCGCTCGATGCAGCTAAAAATATCTGGCGCGTGGCAATCGGCGAAAGTTTTTCGACTATCGAAGAAGCCAACGAATTCAAAACCGAATTGACGGATAAAGGTTACGAAGAAGCGCAGATGACGACGGAAAAAATCCGGCAGGTTTCAAGCGATGCCGTCCAGCTTTCCAAACAAATCTCGCAAAATTCCAAGTCGGAAGTACGCAGCTTAATCTTTTCTACGCCGACGACGACCGACGCAAATAAGGTTAAACCGATTGTCTCGCTCGATCCGATTGCCGATGCCGTCAACCCGAATCTGCGCGAAGTCATCGTCTCCGGCGGCAGCGCGGCGGCGCGGTTCGCTTCACTGAAACCAATTGCGTTCGGTTCGATTAATGAACGCGCCACGCCGGTTCGCTTCAACGGCAAAGCGTATCGCGGGCGCATCGAAATTTTCGTCAATTCGCGCGGAACTTTAAGCGTCGTCAACGCCGTTTCGCTCGAAGATTATCTTTTAGGAGTTGTCCCGAACGAGCTTTCCCTGCCCGCGATTGAAGCGCAAAAGGCGCAGGCAATCGCCGCCCGAACTTACGCCGTCGCCAATATCAATCAGTTTGGAAAACAGGGTTTCGATTTGCTGCCGACCGTTCGCTCGCAGGTTTATCAGGGCTACTCTTCCGAGTCGAAAATGGGAACGCAAGCCGTCACCGAAACGCGCGGCATCGTCGCCACTTACCAGGGCAAACCGATCAACGCTTATTACACTTCGACGTGCGGCGGTCGCACGGAAAATTCGGAAAATATCTTCGATAAATACGAGCCTTACCTGCGCGGCGTGGAATGTTCGCTCGAAGGTCGCCGTCAGTTCGAGCCGTTTTTGATAAAAACCGTCCGTGCGCCGGCAAAGCTGCGCGACGAAAATAATCTCGAACTCGTGCGGCTGATGTCTTTGTTTGCCGTCAACGGTTTTCAACTCTCGACCAATCAAATGTCCGATGATTGGCTTGAAGATAATCCGACGCAGAGCGAAATGTCGAATTGGCTCAATCAACTGGCGACGAAATTCGGCAAAACTTTTCCGAACGTCACCAAAGATTCGGCGAAACCTCTGGAACTCGCCCGCATTTTAGCGCAGATGATATACGCGGACGGTTACGCCGACACGCTTTTATCCGAAGCCGACATCAATTACCAACTCGCGTTCGACGACGCGGCGGACGTTCCGAAAGAACGCCGCGCCGACATCGCCGCACTTTTGCGCGACGGTTTTCTGATGCTGCATCCCGATTTGACTTTGAAACCGAACAAAGCATTTTCACGCGCCAAAATGCTGCGCCTCGTCGAGCAGATTTACACGAAAAAAAAATGGCTGCCCGTTTTGCAGACTGCCGTCACGCAGCCGAGCGCGGACGGCAAATTGATAATCAAGAGCGGCAAAATGAATCGTGAATTGCCCGTGCGCCCCGACGTTTTTCTGTTCCGCGAATTTGGCGGCGCGTTTTATCCGGTCAGGGAAACCGCGCTCGTCGGCGGCGAAACAATCAGTTTCCAAACCGATGCCGCCGGCGCGGTCATTTATCTGGAAATCAAACCGACAATGACGACCGTCACGGCGGAAAGAATGTCGAGCTTTACGAATTGGAACATCAACCTTTCGCCGTCCGCCGTGCAGTCGCGGCTTTCCCGATACGTGCGCGGCATCGGCACTTTGATTGATGTGCGCGTCGCCCAAAAAGGCTTTTCACGCCGCGCAATTGATTTGGAAATCGTCGGCACGAACGGCACGTTTCACTT
>JAJAZE010000148.1 GCA_026785925.1 Pyrinomonadaceae bacterium | reverse complement strand
CTTCTGCTTTATAAAATGCTGAACTGCTCGAGTTAAATGGATTCTGAAAAGTGGAAAAAAATTAAAGCGATTCTGGAAAAAGCATTGGAGCTTTCGACCGCGGCGGCGCGTTCCCAATATCTAACTAAAGCCTGTGACGGCGACGAAGATTTGCGCCGCGAAGTCGAATCTCTGCTGGAATTTGACGACGTGCAAGCGGATTTGCTGGAAGATTCCGCTTTTGAATCGGTGTTTGACGCGAACAAAAACGGTGATTCGGTGATCGGCACTCAGATTGATAAATACAAAATTATCGGCGCACTCGGCGCGGGCGGAATGGGCGCAGTTTATCTGGCGGAACGCGCCGACGGCGCGTTTAAACAAAAAGTCGCGCTCAAACTAATCAAACGCGGAATGGATTCGGACGCGGTTTTACAGCGATTTTATAATGAACGTCAGATTTTAGCGTCGCTCGAACACCCGAACATCGCGCATCTGGTTGACGGCGGCACGACGAGCGACGGTTTGCCGTTTTTTGTGATGGAATATGTCGAAGGCGAAACGATCATCGAATACGCGAAACGCGAAAATCTTGCTTTTGAAGAAAAATTAAATCTTTTCCGCGAAGTCTGCGCGGCGGTTTCATTCGCCCATCAAAATCTGGTCGTTCACCGCGATTTGAAACCGTCGAACATCCTGGTGACGAAAGACGGCAAAGCAAAACTGCTTGACTTCGGCATCGCCAAACTATTCAAATCCGAAACCGCCGCCGAAACCGTCACGCAGATTCAAATTTTCACGCCCGAATACGCCTCCCCGGAACAGGTGCGCGGCGAAAAACTGACGACGGCAACCGATATTTACAGTTTGGGCGCGATTCTTTACGAGCTACTAACCGGAGCGCGTCCCTATAAATCCGCCGGCAAAAACATCAGCGAAATTATTCGCGCCGTCTGCGAAACCGAGCCGGTTCGTCCGTCGTCCGTCATCAGCCGTCCGACGGCGATTGAATCAAATGAAACGTCGGAAAACCAACGCCGGAAAACCAACGGTAAAGCGCAGCCGACCAATTCGCAATTTTTCCTGCGTCGTCCCAAATTACTAAAAGGCGATTTGGACAACATCATCCTCAAATCTCTCCGCAAAGAACCGGCGCGTCGTTACACTTCGGTCGAGCAGTTTTCCGAAGATTTACGCCGCCATCAGGTCGGCTTGCCCGTGACGGCGAGCGCGGACACCTGGAATTATCGGGCGCGGAAATTTATCAAGCGCAATCGAATCGGCGTGGCGGCGGCAGGTTTAATTTTCGTGACGCTGCTTGCCGGTTTGAGTGCGACCATTTATCAAGCGCAGATCGCCCACCGCGAACGAGCCAAAGCCGAGCGGCGTTTCAACGATGTGCGCCGACTCGCCAATTCGTTTATGTTCGAGATAAATGAAGAAATCGAAAAAAGTCCGCTCAAAGCCCGGGAGTTGCTGGTAACACGCGCCCTCGAATATCTCGACAATCTCGCGCAGGAATCTGAAAACGACACCGATTTGCAAAGCGAACTCGCCGCCGCGTATGAAAAAATCGGCAATATCCAGTCGGAAATTTTCAATCCGGGTGCGGGGAAAACTTCCGACGCGCTCGTCAGTCAACAAAAATCTTTGCAAATCCGCGAAAAACTTTTTCAAGCCGAACCGCTGAACATCAATCGCGGACTCGACGCGGCGAAAAGTCTTTCTAATGTCGGCGATATTCTCTCAATGACCGGCAGAGTCGCCGAAGCCGCCGAAAGCTACCGCCAGGGGATTCGCCTGAACGAAAATCTGCTCGCGCTTGACGAGAAAAACATCCACGTTCGGCAAGGTTTGGCGAGAAATTACGCGCGGCTCGGACAAGCCGTTTTGCGAAGCGGCTCGCTCTCGCAGGCTTTGGAAAATTACCATCGCGCACTCGACATTTTCAGCCGTCTGTCCGCCGAAAGTCCGAACGATGTCAGCCTTGCACGCTCGCTGAGCATCATTTTTTCCTACATCGGCTACGTCAAAATGGAAATGGGCGCGGCATCGGAAGCCGTTGATTTTTTCGGCAGGGCGTTATCTTTGATGGAAAAAAACCTGTCCGCCGACGGCGACAACCGGCAAGCACGCGGCGATGTCGGGACGGCGCATTTGTGGCTCGGAATCGCTTTGAGCGAGTTGGGCAGAGCGGATGAAAGTCTGGCGCAGATTCGTCGGGCGTTGGAAATTCAGACGGCGATTTACAATGCCGACACCGGCAACTTCGGCGAGCAAAACGCCCTCGCCGATTGCTATCTGGAACTCGGCAGAGCGTTGGCGGCAAAAGCGAAAACCGACGGCGAACGGCGTTTGCCCGCCGCCGGAACCGGATTTAACGAAGCAATTGCAGCCTACGAAACCGCCATAAAAAATTATGAAGCGGTGTGGCAGATTGACCGCCAAAACTTTTCCGCGCAGCGACAGATCGCTTTTGCCCGCCGATATTTGGCGGATGCCTGGCGGCACAAAGGTGAAACAGTCAAGGCTCTGCAAATTTTTCGGGAAACGCTGAAAGATTTTGAAGATTTGACGCAAATAGACGCGAACAACACCGAGTGGCGGCACGATTTGGCAATTTGTCATCTGCGAATCGGGGAAATTCTAGCCGACGGCGGCGAGACGGCGCAATCCGCGCTGCACTTTGAAAAAGCTCTTTCGCTGCTGGAAAAACTTTCCGCCGCTTCGCCCGAACATATTCAGATAAAACACGATTTGGAAGCAGTGGAAAAACACCTCCGAAGTCTTCAAACTTAGTCAAGGCTTTTAAGAATCGTTCACCCTCTTTTCTCTGCGAACTTTGCGTCTCTGCGTGAGAAAACATTTCACGAGAGAGACGCAGAGTTCGCAGAGGAAAACCGAGTTACTGCGGCATTCGTTTCACCTACCGAATTCGCAGACTTATTTTGCCAATGCTTCCTTCATTCGCCGCACGCCTTCCGCCATTCGCTCTTCCGAATTGCAGAATGAAAGTCGCAAAAAACCCTTCGCTTCCGTGCCGAACGCGATTCCCGGAACGGTTATCACGCGATTCTGCAAAAACTTTTCGGCGATTTCCAGATCGTCCCCAATCTCGCGCACGTCGAGCATCGTATAAAACGCGCCTTCGGGCGAAGTCCCGCGCAAACTCAATTCTTTGTCCAAAATATCAATCAGAAACTCGCCGCGCTTTTTATAAATTTCACGCGCCTCGCGTTTCGCTTCTTCGGCTTCTTCAGTCCAACCCAAAAGCGCGGCTTTCTGGGAAATCGTCGAAGTGCAGACGGTCAAAAAACCGTGCAGAGTCAGCGCGGCTTTTACGACCTCGGTTTGCGAACTCGCCAGCCAGCCGAGTCGCCAGCCGGTCATACTCAAAGATTTCGACAAACCCGAAACGATCATCGTTCGCTCGTAAAACTCCGAAGCCGAACGCGGCGCATCTTTTGTAAAATATAAATCCGAATAAATCTCATCGGAAATCAAATAAATTCCCGTGTCTTTCAAAACGTCGGCAATCTGCCGCAAATCTTCCGGCGTGAAAATTTTCCCCGTCGGATTCGACGGCGAAATAACGACCGCCGCCTTCGTTCGCGGCGTGATTTTCGATTTGAATTCTTCGATGTCGAAACCAAAGTCTTTCTTCGCCGGAAGCCGATAAAAAACCGGCACACCGCCCGCGATTTTAACGCAGTTTTCATACGCCGGAAACGACGGATTCGGAATCAGAACTTCGTCGCCGTCGTCAAT
>JAJAZE010000147.1 GCA_026785925.1 Pyrinomonadaceae bacterium | reverse complement strand
TCAGCCAATCGTTCCTGCGCCAAGCCGTTGATTTTTTCCCGCGCATCCTCATCAATTTCGCCGCCGGCAAACCACAGGTCAATTTCCTCGACCGGTCTGCCGAGCGCGAGAGCGAGATGCGTGTTGCTCGCCTCAAACGCTTCCGCTTTTAATTTCGCCAGAATTTCTCTGCTCTCCGAACTTTCACTCATTTATTTTCCCTCCTTAGTTTATTTTATCTAAATAATGAAGTGCGGCGCGAAAATTTTCAAGTTTAAAACGCACCGGCGGCAATTTGCTTTCGCTTGCGAAAAATTTCTCGAAGTGTAATGATTTTCGTTGACGGACAATTGCCTGAAGACATCTGAAATTCTCGGCAGGGAGACAAAAAATGGAAATGATTTTGGATAAGGAGAGAGTCGGTGCGGAAGACGTGAACAACGCTTTTCTGCTCGAAAATTATTTGCGAATGTCTGACGCGGAACTCGCCGAACGCATCGAGCGAGCCAGAAAGAATTTGGCTTCGCGTGTCGTCGTTTTGGGTCATCATTACCAGCGCGACGATGTGATTTCGCACGCCGATTTGACGGGCGATTCTTATCAGTTGTCGGTGATGGCGGCGCAGCGCAAAGAAGCGGAGTTTATCGTTTTCTGCGGCGTTCATTTTATGGCGGAATCGGCGGATATTCTCGGACAGCCGCACCAGAAAGTGATTTTGCCGGATTTGGGCGCGGGCTGTTCGATGGCGGATATGGCGACGGTCGAACAGGTCGAAGATGCGTGGGAGCAGCTTGGGGAAATCGGCGTTTTGAAACAGAAAGTCGCGCCCATCACTTATATGAATTCGAGCGCGGCGATCAAAGCCTTTTGCGGTCGCCACGAAGGTGTCGTCTGCACTTCGTCGAACGCCGTGCCTTTGTTCGATGTTTACCTGAAAAACTTCGACAAAATGATGTTTTTCCCCGATCAGCATCTCGGCAGAAACACGGGCGCGAAATTCGGCATTCCGGCGGAGCAGATGGTTTTGTGGAATCCGTTTGAAGAACTCGGCGGCAACACTGAAGAAGAACTGCACCACGCGAAACTTATTTTATGGCGCGGGCATTGTTCGGTTCACGGCAGGTTTAAACCGTGGCACGTTGATAAAATCCGCAAAGATATTCCCGATATTAAAGTTCTCGTCCATCCCGAATGTATGCGCGAAGTCGTGGACATCTCCGACTTGAACGGCTCGACATCGTTCATTATCAACACGGTCGAGCAATCTCCGTCAGGCTCGAAATGGGCAATCGGGACGGAATTGAATTTGGTGCTGCGGCTTCAGAAAAAATTCCCCGATAAAGAGATTCACCTGCTCGCGCCCGACCTTTGTATGTGCGCGACGATGTATCGCATCGCGCCGCAAAATCTGGCGTGGGCGATGGACAATATCGTCGCCGGAAACGTCGTCAATCGAATAAAAGTTGACGACGAAACGAAACATTACGCCCTGATCGCTTTGCAGCGAATGATTGATTTCACTGAGAAAAATCAGGGGAAAAAGAATTAGCCGCGAATTACACGAATAACACGAATTAAGTTTAATTTTTATTCGTTTAATTCGCGGCAAGAAATATGGCTGAGTTAGAAGATAAATTACCTGAAAACACACGCGGCAAATATTACGTTGACCGAATGTGTATTGACTGCGATGTCTGCCGCGACACTTCGCCGAAAAACTTCACGCGCTACGACGAAAACGGTTATTCGTATGTTTATCGGCAGCCGGAAACGCCCGAAGAAATCGAGCTTTGCGGAGAAGCCTTGCTCGCCTGTCCGGTCGAAGCGATTGGCGACGACGGCGCGTGAAAGGCAAAAGTAAAAAGGCAAAAGGTAAAAGTAAAAATCAAAAAAGGACACTGACTCGATTAAAAGTCAGCGTCCTTTTTACCTTAAATCCAAAATCTAAAATCCAAAATCGAATCACGGCTGATTCATCGGCGGCGGCAGGAAGCCGGCGGGCAGAAAGCCGAGCGCGGTCGGGAAATTCGCCGCCGTCGGTTTGGTGCGCGTTCTGACCCAATTGTTGATGGCGGTGACGGACGCGACAAGCTGCTCGCCGGTAAAATTACAGTGTCCGTTGCCGTTCGTGTAAGTTTGATATAAATAACGTGTGCGCCGCGCGCTGGTGACGGTTTCCAGATATTCGCGTTCCTGCGAAACGGTCACGAGCGGATCGTAAAGCGTGTGCAGAGTCAAAACAGGATCGGTGATTCTGCCGTTGTAATCGGCGTTGCGTTCCAGATAATTACGCGATGAAGCCGGCGCGGAAATCGTGCGACTGGCGTTCAGCGTGGTGAGCCAGCCTTCAATTATCGGCGCGGGAACGCCCAACGTGACGAGATAGGCTTTTTCCGCAGCGGTCAAATTGTAATTGCGGTTCAGATTCTGCACGACCGGACCACCGGCGCGGCGTTCGAGTTCGGCGCGGGCTTCGGTCGAGAAAAACATATCGGTAAATATCCAATTCGGATAAAAATTCGGCGGCGCGGGCGGCGTAATGCCGCGTCCGGGCGTTCCGGTGACGAGCCGGATAAATTCAAACTTCGGATAATTTGCCTGACTGCTGACTTCGGCGACTAATTTCGGCTGAACTTCGGTCTCAAAATCTATATCGTTGCGAACATCGCCCGGCGTTCCCCAACTTGCCGGCATTCCGAAAAGTTTGTCGTAAGCCAGAGCCAGATCGCCCGCCGAATCCCACGACTGAGACGCGCCAGCCCCGACCGCGCAGGCGCATAACGCGCCGTCGTAGAGAAAACCGTAGCGTTCCATACTTTCAAAGCCGATGACGGTTCCCATCGAAATTCCCCACAAAATCGTATTCTGCGGTCTGCCGACTCTAAAGTTAAAAAAAATCGTCAGATTCGCCAGATCGTTAATTCCTTCTTCGACCGCCCAACCGTTGTTTCGATAAGCTGAACCGGCGAGCGCGTAGCCCTGCGCGAGCAGAACGGGTTCGAGTGCCGCGCTCGGCGCGAGGTCGGCGGCGCGGTTGTCAACTTCGCCCGGATGGTCGGCGCGGTCGCGGTAGCCGTGCGCGTAGACGAGCAAAGTCCCGTTCCAGTTTTGCGGAACGCGAATGCGATAGGGCGCGCCGAACAAATCGCCCGCTAAATCAACCGGCGCAATCGGACGCGCATCGGCAAATTGAATTGAAAAAACCAGCAGAAAAAACACGACGTAAATTGATTTTTTTAACACGACAGAATCCTCCTAAAGTTTTGAATGACAGATTTTGTTTTTCATTCGGAAGAGTCGGGAAGTCGGTGGAATTAATTTTCCAATTCGGCAAACTTTCGGCGTTTGCATAATCTGAAAAATGTTCGCTTCAATATCTCGACGACGCATTTGGGAAATATTTTTCTGAATGAAAAGTGTGATTATTCTCTCGTTTCACGCAGGAAAAGTCAACGCACTTTCGGTTTCGGCGGCAAACCGCCAGGTTTTCCGGTTTCGCTTTGTTATTTAAGCCAATGGAATAAATTGAAGATTCTTCTTATAATCATTCAAATATGATTGAAGCATTTATTTTTGACGTGGACGGAACATTGATTGATACGAACGATTTTCACGCGGAAGCGTGGCGGAAAGCGTTGGCGGAAAAAGGATTTGAAGTTGCGTTCGAGCAAATTCGCCCACTGATCGGCAAAGGCGCGGACACGCTTTTGCCGGAATTCTTGAGTGAATCGGAAATCAAAAAATACGGCGACGAGTTGGCGGATTTACGCGGCGAGATTTTCAAAAGAGAATATCTCGAACAGGTCAAACCGTTTCCGAAAGTGCGTGAGCTTTTCCAAAAAATCAAAGCCGACGGCATAAAAATCGCGCTCGCGTCTTCGGCGAATGAGGATGAAGTCGAAGCGTATAAAAAGATTGCGGACATCGAGGATTTAGTCGAAATATCAACTTCGGCGGACGACGCGGAAAAATCGAAACCGGAACCGGATATTTTCCAAGCCGCGCTCAAACTGATGGGCAATCCGCCGCCGAAAAATGTGCTGGTCATCGGCGACACGCCCTACGACGCGGAAGCGGCGGCGAAGGCGAACTTGAAAACTATCGGCGTTCTGTGCGGCGGTTTTGCAAAAGCGGATTTGGAAAAAGCGGGCTGCGTCGAGATTTATGAAAGTCCGGCGGATTTGCTGGAAAATTACACGAAGCTATTGGAGAAAAGTTAAATCAAATGCTTCATTACAATCTAAACCAAAATTTTTATCATCTCGTCTTCAATCACGACTTCATAACTTTCAATCGAACAGCCTTTTTTTTTGAAACATTCGCCCGTGCGGACATCGAAACGCCAGCCGTGCAAATTGCATTCGACGAAGTTTCCGTCAAGGCGCGAATCGGCGAGCGGATAGGCTTTGTGCGGGCAGAAGTTTTCTATCGCGTGAAATGTGCCGCCCACGTTAAAGAGAGCGACTTCTTTGCCGTCGTTTAATTTAATGGTCGCGCCGCGTCCCGTCGGCACGTCGGAAACTCGTCCGACCGTGATTTTTCTGCCGGTGCGGGTTGGTTTGCGTTTGTTTTCGTAAAGTTTTCCCATTGCCGGATTTAAATTTCAAATTTCAGATTCCAGATTTAGTTTTGCTTAAAATAATCGCCAATCGCAAATTGAAAATCAAAAATCCTCGCGCTTGCTTTATTCTATTGAGTCAAAGAAAATAAAAGCAACGAAGAAAAGTCGAGAGATTGAAGTTATGAGTGAAAAAAAACTTTCGGAAAACGCGCGAAGGCGTTGCCGTGAAATTATGACGCGCACTGTGACGACGGCGAATCGGGAAACTTCCCTGCGCGACGCGGCGATTTTAATGCGCGACGGCGATATGGGCGCGATGCCGATTGTCGAAAACGGCAAGCTCGTCGGCATCGTCACCGACCGCGATATGGTCGTGCGCGGCATCGCCGAAAATAAAACGGCGGACACTTCAATCGGCGACGTGATGACGGCGGAAATCTTTTCGGTCAAAGAAGAAGACTTCGTTTTTGAAGCGATTCGTTTGATGGGCGACAAACAGGTGCGCCGCGTGCCAATTATAAACGAGGCGGGCGAACTCGTCGGCATTATCGCAATGGCGGATGTCGCCCTTGAAACCGAAGACGAACGCGAGATCGCCGAAACTTTGGAAGAAATTTCGAGCGGCGCGGGGTTTTGGAGAAAAGGATAAACAGTTATCAGTTATCAGTTATCAGTTATCAATTCGGATTAACTGATAACTGATAACTGATAACTGATAACTGGAATATGGCTAAATCAGTAAATCGCAACTTTCATTTTCTCGCGTCGTCGAAAAACGTCGGCTCCGGCAATCTCTGGTATCCGTCGGCGGACATTTATCAAATGCCGGACGGCTGGCTGGTCAAAGTCGAGCTGGCGGGCGTTTCGACCGACGAAATCGAGATTGATATTCAGGGCAATCAACTTTACATCGCGGGCTGTCGGCGCGATAAATCGTGCGCGGTCGGGATGACTTTTCAGCAGATGGAAATCACTTACAGCCGTTTCGAGAAGACTTTGCGATTTCCGGCGACGATTGACAGCGCGAAGGTCGAGCATAATTTCGACAACGGTTTGCTGATAATTCGCCTCTGGAAAGGAGAAAAATAATGCCGCAGATTTTAGAGCAAAATCAAACGTCGAGTTTTCCGCTTTTTCAAACGGACGATTACACTTCCGTATTTTATGACGGCGTTTGTTACCCGGAGGAACGCGACGACGATATGGGCGAATCATCGGTTCACATCAAACTGCTGGCGAATTTACTGGGCATTTTGAAACTTTATTTCAAGAATCGGCAGGACGTTTTTCTTTCGGGCAATATGAATCTTTATTTTGAAAAAGGAAATTCCCGAAAATGGTTCGC
>JAJAZE010000146.1 GCA_026785925.1 Pyrinomonadaceae bacterium | reverse complement strand
GGCGCAGGCGGACGCGCTCGGCATCGAACTCGTGACGGCGCAAGCGTCGTGGCAGAATTACGAAAAAGTTTTCATCGAGCAATTAAAAACATTTCAGAATCGGAAAATCACATACGGCATTTTCGGCGACATTGACTTACCGGCGCACCGCGATTGGGAAGAAAAAGTTTGCGCGACGGCGGAAATCGAAGCGGTTCTGCCGTTGTGGTCGGAGAATCGGCGGGCAATGGTTGACGAGTTTCTGACGGAAAATTATCAAGCCGTCGTCGTCTGCGTCAACGAGAGTTTTTTAGACGCGAGTTTTTGCGGGCGGATTTTCGATGAGCAATTCGTCGCAGATTTGCCCGCATCGGTTGATGTCTGCGGCGAAAACGGCGAGTTTCACACGTTCGTTTTCGACGGTAGGAATTTCAAAAATCCCGTGAAATACGAAATCGCGGAGATTTACCGGCACGAACTTGAATTCCCTTCGGGCGATGTCTCGAAATTCGCTTACGCTCGACTCATTTCATAGAAAATTAAACGGAAAACAATTTAGCTTCTCCAAGTTTATATGACAAAATCCTTGTATGCTTTACCGTGAACTTTTACAGGAAGAATTAAAATCTCAAAGCGACGGCTTCGTCAATTTCGCGCGGGAACAAGCCGCCGATTTGCGCGATTATCTCGAAAAATTGAACGAACTTTCACACGCTTCACACGCCGAACTTTCGGACAAATTGGGTCGGATTGAAAACGTCGGTGCGCTGCCTTCGGAAGAATTGGACGCGGCAAGCAATTTTGCGTTTCCGTTTGATGAAAGCTGGGCGAATCACGAAGAAGCGCGGGTTTGGGCGTTTGAAACTTTGAACAAACGCACGACTTTTGCGGCGGACGGCAGTCAATTATTTATCGAGCGCGAAGTTTCTCTGCCCGTCGCCGCCGTGCAGATCGGCTGGTTTGAAAACCCGCACGACGACGCGCAGGGTTACGAAAAGAACGCGAAATTTTTCGTTCTCTCGCCCGAAGATTTGCTCAAAGATCAGGAAGAACCCGTGATTCCCGAAACGCGCGTCGGGCAAAGGCGTTTTGAAGCGGAAGTCGAAAAAGCGGAAGAATTTCTGCAAAAAAAAAAAGGCTGGCAGGCGCGGGGCGAACGAATGCCGCTGGCGTTTTTCGACGGCACTCTGCTGATTTCCTTCGCGCTGCCGCGCACAGAATTGCAGGAAAGTTTTATCAGGAAAATGGTCGGTTTAGTCAAAGTTTCGCGGGAGACGCGCGTTCCGCTGGTTGGCTATGTTGACCGCAGTTACGCCCGCGATCTGCTCGGACTGCTCGACGCTTTTCACGGCACGCGCAACGCCAACAAACGCACGGTTGACGACGCTTCGATGCTCCACGCTTCGATTTCGGAAAGTGCGCCGACGCTGCAAAATTGGGGCGACCGGACGGTTTTTTGCTATTCCAAACGGCGCGGACTAAAGGCTTTTATTGACGATGACACCGGCAAATCAATCGTCGGTTTCTGTTATTTGCAGACGACTTCGGATAATCCGCCGGCGCGACTCGATATTCCGGCGTGGATTTACGAAGAAAATCTGCTCGATGAGGTGACGGATACGATTCGCGCCGAATGCGTCGTCGGGTTGGGTTATCCATACGCGCTGGAAACGGCTGACCAGACGGCGGTTATCAATTTGCGCGACCGCGAGGTTTTTCTTCAGGCTTTACAAGGTTTTGCCAAAAGGAATAATCTTGATTTTAGATTTTCGCGCAAGGGAGCGAGCAAAGGACGACGGCGGTAAAGTAAAAAGTAAAAAGGCAAAAGGTTAAAGTGAAATCGAAAAGCGAGGAAAAAATCCGCAGTTCGCAATTCGCCGTCCGTGACAGCGAATGTTCGGCTTGCGGTACTGCCGTCGGGCGCGATTACGCCAAGTTCTGCCGCGTTTGCGGAAAACTTTTATTGGAAGACTATCAGCCGCTCGACGCGTTGCGGGCTTCTTATCGTTTGCAGGGAAAATCTTTTCAGTTTGCCGCGCCCGAAAAATCGGAACGACCGGAAACGGAAAACTTATTCGAGGAAAATAAAAATGCGGCTTCGGCGACGGCGACGGCGTTAATCGTTTATTCGCTGGTTCCGTATCTGGGAATTTTATTTTGTCCGTTCGCTTTATTAACCGGCGGTTTCGGCATTCTGACCGCGTATCGCCAGCCGTCTCTCGGCGGCGGCAAAACTTCCGCCTACAGCATCGTTTTGAGCGTGATAATTTTTGCCGCGCAAGTATTTTTGTGGTGGCTGTTTTATATTATTCCTGAAGTGGGAAAGTAAGCAGTGAGCAGTGAGCAGTGAGCAGAAAGTAATTGAGTGATGGATAAACCTTATTAAAGACTAATTGCCTGGTAGAAAAGTGTGGATTTGGTTATCTGAGTGAAGAAAAACATCACGAAGCGCAAAATTTAACCGATGAATGTTTAAGAATAACTTTCGGTTTGGAGCGGAGCATCGAGCAGAGAACTTCTTAAACCTGCTTACTGCTCACTGCTAACCGCTCACCAAATAAATATGAAAATCGCTAAAATCGTCAGTTCAAATTCTCACATTGATTACGTCGCCCGCGTGATTGACGCGCTCGACGCGGCAAATCCGCCGCAGTCGGAAGATTTCGGTTTCGCGCAGTTCGTTAAATTGCCGCTCGCCGATGAAACGCAGATTGTCGGCGTGATTTATGACTCGATGCTGATTAATCCCGATTACGCCAATTACGGTCCGCGCCTTTCGCCAAAGCCGGAACTGAGAAATTTCAGCCCCGACTATCTCGACGAACAAGGTTTTTTGATCGGCATTCTGCTGCTCGGCGAGATTGATCGGGAACTTAAAATCACGCACGGCGTTCCGCGCCGCGTCGTTCCCGCCGGACAAGACGTTCACCGCATCGAAGCCGCCGAAATCAAGAGTTTTCATACCGACGAAAGCGACTGTCTGCAAATTCATTATTACTCGCAAGTGGTCGCGCACGCCGGACTTTTCGCCGCACCGCTGCTCGAATCCATTATCGGAGAACTGTCGCTGGATTGCTCTGATTCCGAGAAGCAGCGGCTCGCCGTCTTAAAACAAACGCTGGCTTGGCAACGCACAATGGGCGGAATGCGTCTATAAACTTGCATTTTCAAATTCCAGATTTCAAATTACAGGTTAAGATTATGAAGAAGTTTTTGTTTTCTCTCGTTTTAAATTTGTTCGTCGGCATCTCGCTGGCAGCGGCGCAACCGCGCATCGTCGAAAAAAAACCGAACACAACGCAGCCCGCCACGCTCGCCCAAGTTTCGTTCAAGGCGAAATATGAAGGCGGAATGTTCGGTTACAGCGAAAAGGAAACCGGCACGATGAAATTTGACGGCAACAATTACCGGCTGGTTTTTTTCGGCAAAGACGGCAAAGAGCTTTTCGGCATTCCCTACGACGCGATTCAGGTTATCTATCCGCAGTCGAAATCGGTGCAGTCAACCGGCGGAAAAGTGATGGAAAGATTGCCGCTGCCGGGCGCGGGTATCGCCGGAGTTTTTATGAAAAATAAAACCCGTTATATGATTATCAATTTCGACGACCCGGATGTGAACGCCAAAGGAGCGGTCAATTTCAAATTCGACAGTCAGGAAATGCTCAGTTCCGCCATTCAAACTTTAGGCAACAAAGCCGAAATGCAGCAGCGCGGCGATGCTTTTTACCGTCCGAAAAAAGCACCTGTCACCGACCTCTAAAGAAATCTATTGGAGCCGATTTTCAAGTCGGAGCGCGGAACCTTCCGCGTCCGCCGTGAACAGGCTTCGCGTTCGTGAACTTTTCCAAAGAATTCAAATTTGAGTTTAATCGAAATTTTGTTTTCGCGCTCACGCGCTGACGGCGGACGAGAAAGGTTTCGCGCTCCGACTTGAGCATTCGCCCT
>JAJAZE010000145.1 GCA_026785925.1 Pyrinomonadaceae bacterium | reverse complement strand
TCAGAAACTTGCCGTTCGGCGATAAAATCGGACATTTTTGTTTGATGGGAATGTTTTCGCTCGTCGTTAATCTGGCGTTCGAGGCGCGGACGCTTCGCATCTGGAAATTGAATTATCTGTTCGGCAGTTTAATTGTTTTAGCGATTGTGACCGCCGAAGAGTTTTCGCAAATTTACGTTGGCGGGCGGACTTTTGATTTGACGGACATCCTGGCGGATGCGGCGGGAATTTTTATCTTCGGCGAAATCGCGCGATTTATCGTTATCAAAAATTTCAACTTCCCGCACCGATAAGTTCAGCCAATTTTTTAACCAAATCGTCTTTTAATTTCGCGCCTTTGACCAGGTAAAAGTCAGCACAATCGTGTTCGACATTCGCCGAAACTTCCTGTTCGAGTCCGCTTAAAATGATTATCGGCGCATCTTTAAAGTTCGGATCCCGGCGCAAAATCCGGCATAAATCGTGTCCGGTCAAATTAGGCATTACGGCATCGGTGATAACTGCGTCAAATTTTTCCGTCAAAGCGATTTGCATTGCCGCCAAACCATCTTCCGCCGACACGACGGTATAATCGGCTCTTTGCAGAGTGATTTCCAAAAACCGACGCATCGCGTCATCGTCTTCTGCCAAAAGAATTTTCGGTTTGGGAGATTTTTTATCGCTCATCGAAGAATTTTCGCCGTCTAACATTGTTTGCCTCTATCTGTTAAAATGATTTTGGGTCGTAGTGTGAGTTGGATTAAAGAGTATGGGATAAGAGGGTCTTTTGTCAATCTGTTTTTTCTAAACTGTTAACAACAAATGAGTTTTTAAGATGTATGAATTTGCCGTCGCGCCCGCGATTACGCAGTTAAGAAGACCGGGCGTTTTAATTTCAGAGGTATCACCCGAAAGTTTGGCGGACGAGTTGGAACTCGCGCCGAACGATAGAATCGTGCGCGTCAACGGGCGCGTCGTCCGCGATTATCTCGATTTTCGTTTTCAGACGGCGGGCGAAACCGATTTGCTTTTGCAGGTTAAAAAGCCGAACGGCGAAACGTGGGAAATCGAAGTCGAACGCGAAGAAGGCGAAGATTTCGGCTTAATGTTCGAGCAGATCGTGCCGCGTCAATGCGCCAACGAATGTCTTTTCTGCTTTTGCAAAGGCAATCCGGCGGATGCGCGACCGTCGCTTTTCGTCCGCGACGAAGACATCAGATTATCGTTTCTCTACGGCAATTACACTACTTTGAGTTCGATCACCGACGATGAAATGAAGCGCATCGTCGAGCAAAGACTGTCGCCGCAATACGTTTCGGTTCACGCGACGGATTTGAAAACGCGGGCTTATCTTTTGGGCGT
This sequence comes from Pyrinomonadaceae bacterium, assembly GCA_026785925.1. GTDB lineage: Bacteria > Acidobacteriota > Blastocatellia > Pyrinomonadales > Pyrinomonadaceae. The sequence continues at coordinate 7,000 of JAJAZE010000145.1, read as the reverse complement.
GGACGAAAAACGCGCCGACATCTTCGGTAAATTAAACACGCTTTTAGAAAACGACATCGAAATTCACGCGCAGGTCGTTCTGTGTCCGACGATCAACGACGGCTTACAATTGGAAAAAACTCTGCGCGATTTGGCTTCGCATTATCCGAAAGTCGTTTCGACCGCCGTTGTTCCGGTTGCCTTGACGCGCTACAACACCGACGAGCGTTTAACCCGCGTGACACCGGAATTTTGTCGTCGGACGATTGGCGAAGTCGAGAAATTGCAAAAGGAATTTCGCAAAAATCTCGGTGTCACCTTCGCCTTTCTCGGCGACGAAATCTACATCAAAGCCGGTTTGCCGATTCCGTCGAGAAAGCATTACGGCAATTACCCGCAAATCGAAGACGGCGTGGGAATGATTCGCTCGTTCACCAATTCCTTTGAAAAACTGCTGAAAAAACTAGCCAATCGGCAGAATGCGGAAACCCAAAATTTCGTCGCGGCAAACGTCAGAACTCATCAATTGGCAATCGTTCCGAAAAACCAAAAATCGGAAGTCGGAAACCGGAAACTAAATTCGCTTCACGGCACGATTTTAACCGGCGAAATGTTTGCTCCCATTTTATCCGAGCAAATCCAACGAGTGAACGCTTTAATCAATTCAAAACTAAAAGTTCGCGCCGTGCCGAATGTATATTTCGGCGGCGATGTCGCGGTTGCCGGGCTGCTAACGGGCAAAGATTATCTGGCGGTGCGCGGGCAAATCGAAGGCGATTTCGTCGTGATCCCGAAACACACCATCAAGTCCGACGAGCCGATTCTGCTCGACGGAATGCAGTTCGACGAACTTCAGGCGCAGTTTAATGTCCCGATTTACGCGCTCGATACGGAAGATTTAATCAGACAGATTTTGGCGGGCGATTTTCGGGAATAAACGATTTTTCAAAAGCGTGAAAAATCGAGCGGCGTGAAAATTCACTTTCACGCCGCTCGATTTTCGCATTACTGCATCGAAAACTTATAGACGATAATTCCCGACACTTTAACGGGTTGTCCAGTCAGAAAAGTCGGGTCGAATTTCGCATTTCGCGCCGCTTTTTCAGCTTCCATCCTGAGCAAAGGATGACCGCCGACCGCTTTCGCCGAAACGACGGTTCCCGCTTCGTCAATCATCACCTGAACATTGACATCGCCCGTCGCTTTGACGGCTTTGGCGGCAGCCGTGTAAATCGGTTTCGGCAAAAACTTCGCTTTTCCGTTCACTACGCCGCCCGTCACGGTTGAGGTTTTCGGTTTTTGTATTTTTTCTTCGACCTTTTTTATTAGCGGCGGCGGCACACGCAATTTTTCGGAGTTTCCGGCTGGCGTTTCCAAATCGTTCGGCACGCTGATACCGCTTCCGCTGCTGCCTCCGATGTCTGATCCGCCGAAAGACGAGCCTGACGAACCGTTTGTTTCCAGATTATCCGATGTTAAAAAGTCTCCGATGGGACGCGACTTCTGCGTGTTCGGCGTGGTCGAAACTTCCTTCGGAGCAATTGGTGATTCTTCAATCCGCAATATATTTGCCTGGCGCGAAGGCAGCGCATTTTTAATTTTGCTCGCCGGCTGCGACATTTCCGGTTTATTTACCGGCGCGGGCGGCGCGTTTTCGACAATCGGCGCAACCAGCGTTGATAATTCAAAATTCTCGATTCCCGTTCCGAAATCTTTGGCAAAAAGACTGTATAAAACCGCGCTGAAACATAAACCGACGACCAGCACCAAAGTCGTCAGCAGAAAACCGCCGCGACTTCTGTTTTCCGGCGCATTGCTTTTTGATTCGATTAATTGATCTAACATTTTTCTTGTTCTCCTTATTTTTTCCGGTGCCAAAACGCGGTCAAATTTAGCGTCAACATTTTCAAATTAACGGCGAATGTTCGCCGTCTCGTTTGGTTAGACACCGAAGTTTGCGATTTGTTCCCGCGCTTTTCAGGAGAAAAGAAAAATGCTTTGAGAGCGGCTGAGGCAATTTTAATGACGAATTCAGATTGATTTATTTAGAAGTTACGCAGTTGAAAGAAAAATTTACAGGATGGACAGGATGGACAGGATAAAAAAAGATTTGCCGAATTGTTGGTTGATCCTGTTGATCCTGTCCATCCTGTTAAAATACGCCTTTATTTTCCAACTGCGTAACTTCTATTATTTTTAACGGCGATAATTTCCGCCGCGATGCTGACGGCGATTTCTTCGGGCGTTCGGCTGTTAATCGGCAAACCGACGGGCGTACGAATCAACTCTAATTTTTCTTTCGCTACGCCTTCATTTTCGAGCTTCAGAAGCAAAGTTTTCATCTTTGCGCGGCTGCCGAGAACGCCGAAGTATTTGAAATTTTTGTCGAGCAATTGGCGAATCACGATTTCGTCGGATTTATAACCAAGCGTCATCACCACGACGTAGACGTTCGCGCCCGAAGTGATAAATTCGCCGATTTTTTCGTAAGATTCGATGAAGGTTTTCGTGTCAGCGAATTTGTTTTTAGCGAGCGTGTTCAAATCGGCGCGGTCATCGAACAGCGCGATGTGAAAATCCATTTTCGACATCAATTCCGACAACGCCAGAGCGCAATGTCCGCCGCCGATGATGAATAGTTTGTTTTTGCAGCCGAGCTTTTCTTCGTAAAGAAATTGTGTTTCGCTCTCTCTTTCAAATTTCACATCAAACGGCGGAATTTTTTTTCCTGTTAAAATCAAACTGTCTTGTGTAATGCGTAAATATCTTCCGCGAGGCTTTGATAAATAAACAGGAATTTTTCTAATCAGTTTGTAATGCTCCGGCGTGAGTTTGAAAAAAATCACCGTCTGCTTGCCCGAACAAATCATTCCGCTCGAATCAGGCGATTTTTTTTGATGAACCTGTTCAACGATCTCTGAATAAGTTTGGAATTTAGAATTTGAAATCTGAAACCGCGCTTTCTCGACGAGCGCAACTTCCATCACGCCGCCGCCGACGCTTCCAATCAACTCATCTGCGGCAACAATCATTTTGAAGCCTTGCCGCCCCGGACTGCTTCCTGAACTTTCCGCGACGACCAAAAGCATCACTGATTGATTCTTCTTTAACCTTTCAGCGGCAAATTGCCAGATTTCGAGGTCTTTTTTCATTACTCCGAATTTACGTCAATTTATAAATTTACTAAAAAGTTCGGATGCTTTTTATTCCAGAATTGATAAATACTGTTTCCAGACACCGACATTTTCGGCGTATTTATTAGCCAAAACCGTTACGATTTGTTTGATATGAGTCAAATCGTGAACCGTCCACGTCGCCAGCAATTGTTCGAGTGTTACTTCGCCGAGTTCGGGGTGAATTCCTTTTAGTTGCAGCTTTTCTTCGGTTAAATTCATTTCACGAAGCGCATCGAGACTTTTCGCCCTCGCCGCGGCGAAAGTTTCAAGCAGTTCATTCAAAGTTTTGCCTTTTGATTTTTCAAGTTGAGCAAAACGGTCGAACGGTTCAAACGCCGGATTTTTACTCTCGGCGAGAATAATTTCGGCGCGCGGAATCCAATTGGTTTCCTCGCCTTGAATTAAATGCCCGACCACATCAAATGCGCTCCAATTTTCTGAATTCGACTCGTTTTTCACCCAATCGTCCGAGAGATTTCCGAGCAAAGATTTTACGACCACAGGCGTTTGAGAAAGGATTTCAACGGCTTTTTCAATTTGGAATTTCATGAAATTTAGATAATCGTTCGATTGTTTAATTATCAGTTTCCGTTCTTATTATTTGATAAATCTTTGATTTATTCGTAATAAGTAATCGTTCGGTAATAAACGTAAAGCGGCTTGTAAAATGTCTTTCCGTCTTCCGTTACTTCTTTTGAAGTTGTTTTCTTTATCCAATTTCCTTGTTTATCATGTTCGTAAACATACGAGTATTTTTTATCGCCGTACGGTTTATTAGAAAGAATGTCAAAGTCCGATCTTTCCAAAACCTGCCCGTTTTTATCAGTCAGATAGACGTATTTTTGATTTAATTTGCCGTCCGCCGTGTAAACCAATTGCTCGATTTGATTGTCTTTATACTCGTAAGTCGTGCGCGTAATAACTTTGCCGTTACTTCTATAAAGAATCTCTTCGATCAATTTTCCGGCTTTATATTTTTTCTCATAGCTCATCGAATAGCGCGAATCAGACGGTGGTTCGACTTGTGCGGAAGGCACAGCCATCGGTGGCGGGGGATTATATGGGTATTTGATGTAACCTACTTTTGAAACTCTTTTACCTTCAATGAATCCATAAACTGTTATCGAATCAGGATTCCCCCGATAATCAATTCGGACGGTTTTGGTTAAATTTCCCGCTTTATTATATTCGAGAGTTTTTGAAATTTTTCTATTCTTTTTATTTGGATCATCTGTAATAGTTTCGCTTTCTTCGACGATTTTTTTGACCTTCCCTTTTAGATTTTCTTCTTTCAGGTCAGATTGCAGATTTTTTGACGCAGGCTCTTGCGGCAAATTTTGCGGTGTCGCATCTTCAAATTTCCTTTGAATCTCCGCTTTTATTTCCGATTCGCCGACAATTTTGAAAGTTTTAAACGCCTCTTCAAAAATTTTACCGTCAGCAGAGTTTTCAAATTGCGCGAACATTATATAAAGCCGCTCATCTGAAAGAGAAAATTTTCTGACACCGAATTTACCGTCGTCGAAAGCAAAAAAAGTAATTGACGAATAAAGATTATCAGTTTCGGTGTATTTTTCGTCTGTAACTTTACCTTGGATTTTTGATAAAAGAGTGTTGTTGTTAATTTGATTGAATTCTTTAAAATTCTGTTTTCCGCCGACAACATTGGCATTGGCAACATTAATACCAATTTTGCCCTCCTGAAATATCCAATTGTTAGAATATGTCGGCTCAGGTAGAAAAATGCTGTAATTCAAATCAATCGAAACGTAAGGTTTCTCAACAGGTAAATTCTTAACCGACGGACGGGCAAAAGGCTTTGAAATTTGACTTGGAGCTGGCGGCGGCGGCTGTGCAAAACAATTTTTGTGAGACACAAATAATTGAGCAAAAACACTCAACAACAAAATACTAAATACGGGTAATTTATTTTTCATAACTTGATTTTCATTTTAAATTTTATACAAATTCATCAAAACTCTTTCCGGCGTGAACGGCGCGTCAAAGGCGGGCGAGTTTTCCGAATTAAAAGCGCGGACGGCGTTGCGAATCGCAAAATACGCGCCGAGTCCATACATCAAAGGCGGTTCGCCGACGGCTTTGGAATTGAAAATTGCTGAATTTTCGCACGAAGTTTCAAGCGGTAAAATCGCGATTTCTTTCGGGACGGAATAAATGTCGGGAATTTTATAAGTCGAAAGCGCGTTTGAGCGAAGTTTTCCCTGTTCGTCATAAACGATTTCTTCCATCGTCATCCAGCCTAAACCTTGCACGATGCCGCCTTCGATTTGTCCGAAATCTACCGCATTATTCATCGAACTGCCAAAATCGTGACAGGTTTTGACGTAATCAATTTCATAAATTCCGCGCCGGCAGTCAATCGTCACGCCAACCGCCGCCGTGCCGTAGACGTGATAAGCGAACGGATGACCTTTCGCAATTGACCAGTCGAAATTGATTCCGGCGGTCGTGTAATGCGCGTGTTCGCTCAAATTGACGCGCTGCATAAACGCTTCGTTGACGAGCAGCAGCCAATCCAAACTCGTCGGTTCGCCGTTATGAAAAACAAAACCGTTCTCAAATGAAATCGCGTCTTCTTCGCTTAGAGTCCACGCTTCAGCGTGTTCCCGACGCGCTTCGCTGTCGGGCGGACAAACTGAAGTTTGGACTCTGAACGCGCCGTCTTTTACCATTTCTTTCGCCACATTTTTTAATCTTCCCAAAATCGTTTCGCAGGCGATTTGCGTGGCGCGTCCGTTCAAATCGGCGGCGGCGGACGCGGCGGTCGGCGAAGTATTGGCGATCCGCAGAGTGTTCGTCGTGTGAACTTTAATTCGTTCAATCGGGAGCGAAAATATCTGCGCGGCAACCTGCGCGATTTTCGTGTTCACGCCCTGTCCCATCTCGACCGCGCCGGTTGAAACGGCGACCGAGCCGTCCGTATAAACGTGAACGAGCGCACGCGCCTGATTCATCGGCGTTTTGGTGAACGAAATACCGAAGCAAATCGGCTGGAGTGCCGCGCCTTTTTTGACAAACTTATTCTGCGCGTTAAATTCGTCCGCCTCTTTTTGCAGCTTCGCAAAATCGTATTGCGCGTCGGCTTGCGTCCACGAAGTAATCGCTTCCGATTCGGCGATTTGCCCGTATGGAAATTGGTCGCCGCTTTCGATTAAATTCCTGCGCTGAATTTCCGAAGCCGAAACATTCAATTTTTCCGCCGCGTGAGCAATTGCCGATTCGATGACGAACATTCCCTGTGGTCCGCCAAAGCCGCGAAACGCCGTATTCGGCGGCAGATTCGTTCGGCACGAGTAAGCCGTCGCCGAGACGTTCGGTATGTAATAAGCGTTCGTGCAGTGAAACAAAGTGCGCTCCAAAACCGGCAGCGACAAATCACACGCCGCGCCCGCGTTTTGATAAAACACGGCTTCGTAAGCGACGATTTTCAAATTCTCGTCCAAACCGATTTTATAATCCGCCGAATACGGATGCCGCTTGCCGGTCATCCGCATATCTTCCATCCGGTGCAGCGCATATTTGACGGGTCTTTTCGTTAATTGCGTGCCGACCGCGCACAACGCCGCCCACGCATTCGCCTGATCTTCTTTGCCGCCGAAACCGCCGCCGAGCCGCTGCACGTCAACTTCGATTTGGTGCATCGGCAAACTCGTCACCCGCGAAACCGCCCGCTGCACCGCCGTCGGACCTTGCGTCGAAGAATAAATTTTTATTCCGTTCTGCTCGGTCGGAACGCAATACGCGCCCTGCGTTTCGATATACAAATGCTCCTGTCCATTGACATCGGCGCGACCTTCAAAAACGTATTTGCAATTTACAAAAGC
>JAJAZE010000144.1 GCA_026785925.1 Pyrinomonadaceae bacterium | reverse complement strand
GTCATCGGCATTTTGTGCGGCTGGGCGTTCGGGTTTCCGCTCGGTATCAGTCTGCATCTGCTGGCGATTGGCGGCGCGTCAATCGTTTCATCGTATGTTTTGTCGCCGCTCGTCGGCGATAATTTGCAGAAATTTCTAGCCAAACACGAGAAAGCAAAATTACTGCATAAAACACTGCTCAGTCAAAGTTTCAGACGCACGACGCTCGTCGTCACGCTGCTGCGGCTCTCGCCCGCGATGCCGTTCGCTCTAACCAATTTGCTGATGACGGCGGCGCGGGTTCCGCTGTCGTCATTTTTGACCGGAACTGTTGTCGGAATGCTGCCGCGTTCGGCGGCAGTGGTTTTCTTCGGTGCGGGACTTTCGGAACTGAATTTTAATGAGCCGTTCAACGTCTGGCTGTTCGTTTTCGGCTTCGCCGCTACGCTCGCGTCCGTCATCTTTATCACCTATTTCAGCAAACAGGCACTCGCCAAAATGACGGCGGAAACAATCTAGAAATCCAAAATTCGCCGGTAAATTTCCGTATCAACATTGCCGCCGCTGACGACGAGACAGACTTTTCGGTCGGCAAACTTTTCCCGGTTTTCCAAAACCGCGCCGAGCGACAACGCGCCGGTTGGTTCGCATTTCAAATTTGCCAGCGCGAACAGAAAGCGCGTCGCTTCGATAATTTTCTCGTCGGAAACTTCGATTATTTCCGTCAAACCGTTTTGCAGAATCGCCCAATTATGTTTGCCCAAACTGATCGTTCGCGCACCGTCGGCGATGGTCTGCGGCTCGGTCTCGTTTGGAACGATTTTCCCGGCTCGCAGCGAACGCGCCGCGTCGTTCGCCAGCAGCGGTTCCGCACCGATTAGTTTTGCCTGATGCCCGTTGCGGCATAAACCTTTTGAGATTCCCGAAGCCAAACCGCCGCCGCCAACCGGCGAAATTATAACATCGAAATCGCTCGCTGAAAGTTCATCGCCGAGCGTCGAATTTCCTTCGATCACGAGCAAATCATCGTAAGCGGAAGCGACATAGACATTCGGTATTTGCGTCGCTAACTGCAAAACCCGCTCGTTTCTGCCGACTGTTTGCGTGTCAACCAGATCAACCGTCGCGCCGTAATTTACGACCGCTTCGATTTTCACTTTCGCCGAATTTTCCGGCATTACGACCGTGCATTTTTTGTTCAGCAATTGGCAGGCGTAAGCTAAAGCCTGACCGAAATTCCCTGACGAAGCAGTCAAGATTTCGTCATTCGGCACATTCAAGGCGAGATTGTAAGCGGCGCGAAACTTGAAACTGCCCGTGTGCTGAAAAGTTTCGGACGCGATGGTCAAATCCAGATTCGTAAAAGTTTTCAGTTTTTCCGATTCGATAAAAGTCGTCGGTCGAATCGCTTCGAGCAAAGTTTTCATTTGTTTAGAATCGGTCAGACAAACTGAATTCGTCAAGAACGATGATGAATTTGCCGAATCAACAAAAAATTATTTTCTTTTGTAGCGGTGCGTATTTCTCACGAAAAAATCGGTTGTGTTTTCGTAACGCACCTCTTTCGTTACCGAAAATTCGTCGCCTCCGATAATCATCGTTTCGCGCAAATCAGCGTTGCGGTCGTTGTCTTTCCATTTGGTTTCATAAACAATCGTGCGCGTTTTCGCCAGTTTGTCGAACGAGTTTTTCGTAATCGTCCACTTTATTTTTTCTTCGATAATGTGCCGACCGTCGGGCGACAGCGCGAATGAGCCGCCGCTTTTGACTTCCTTCCCGTTCGGTTCGAGATAGACGATTGACTGCAAAACTTTTCCGGCTTTGACCGTGTTGAGCGAGCGAAGTTTGAGCCGCGTTTTCGATTTATCGTTTTGATAATCGAGGTATTCCAGCTCGCCTTCCCAATTTCCCGCCAAATTTTTTAGTTCCTTGTTTTTGACTTTAACCTGCGCGGAAACGCCGGAAAGCAAAACTCCGATTGATAACAAAACGGCGGCGAAAAGAATTATATTTTTAATCATTTGCAAAAATTTTCTCCTATATTTAATTGAAGGATGGACATAATTTAACTGACTGGAGAGAGGAGCGGGGCGGGGGGGCCCGTGGGGGGGCGGGGGGCACCGGCCCCCCCGGGGTTGGGTAAAATTTGGGGGGTTTGAGGAAACGCGCCCCCCGGGGGGTGGGGAGCACCGGGCGGCCCCGCGG
>JAJAZE010000143.1 GCA_026785925.1 Pyrinomonadaceae bacterium | reverse complement strand
GTTTGTCGCTCTTCATTAAAAGCGATTGCCGTAAAAACATTGAGCTTGGCGGCAATCGGCGAGCGACAAACTAAAGTTTGTCGGACTTTTCAAACAGCTTCTTAGCGACCTTGGCGACAGTCCTTGGCAGTTTGGCTTTACGACTTTTTTTAACTGCAAAGGATGAAAAGGCAGTGCTGAGTAACGCAGAAAATTATTTTTGAGGTAAGTTCTAGTAAAAGTCAGTCGCAAAGAGGCACAAATTTAACAAAATTTTCAATCAGAAAAAGTATTTTTTGTGCCTTTTTGCGACTAATTCTGTTTCTCGCCAACCAGTAAAGTCGCTTTGACCGAAAAGCTGGAACTCATCTCCAGCGCGTCGTCGTCAATCGTTTGAACGAGTTTATTTTTAACTTTTTCCATTTCTGTTTCGTTCAAAAAATCAAACCAATTTGGAAAAAGAAAATCTTCCAGAAGCGGCGAATTGACGAAAGCCGCGCCGTTGTCATATTCAAAAAACTCGCTTTTCGCCATCGTTTCGACTTTGGTTAAGCCGAGATTTTCCGCCGTTTCCTTAATCTTTGAAATCGTCGGAATTTCCGTGATCAAACGCTCGATTTCCGCCGCTTTGTCCAGCATTTCCAGATTGAGCAAAGTTTCCCAAAGAAGTGAAAAGACCTCGCCGAAACTGCCCGCTGACGGCAGAAAAACCGCGACTTGCTTGTCGGAAAAATTGGCGAGGTGCGCCAGAAAACCCTTTAATTCGTGCGGTTTGACGAAGGTTGCGTCCGCCATCACCGCATCGTATTTCTGTTCAGGGAAAGCAATTGAGAAATCAACATTCGCCTGAATCGCGTCGGCTTTAGCGCGGGCGATGGTCAACAATTCCCTCGACTCCGACACGCCGAAAATCTCGACTTCATCGTCCAGTTTTTCGCGCAGAGCGAGCGCGTGATTGCCCGCGCCGGCATTAACGTAGAGAATTTTTTCTTCGTCCGAAAACTTATAATGGTCGTCAAAAAGATTGGTAAATCGTTCCGTCCAGTCGGTTTCGATGTAAAGGTCGCGCAAAAAGGCGAGTTCCTTTTCGGTTTTGCTCATACGTCTAATTTAACGCATAGATTTAATGACGCAAAATCCGGCGTGAGGTGGTTGAGAGTTGACAAAACTTGATTTAATTGGAAATCCGTTGATCCCGGAAAATAATTTCGGGACAGGTGATAGCTGATAATTTATGCGTGAACGCCAGTCAGTCCTAATCTATCAATTATCACCTGTCAGTTATCATCTATTCCGAATCAATAAAAGCATTAACCCGAACTTATTTATAAACGCGACTTATCCACTCCGCCGCAACCGTTTTCGGCGCGAGTTTTTCACCGTCAACCGCGTAATTCAAGCGGCGCATTTCGTCGGTCGAAATCGCGTTGTGCAGCTTCGCAAATGTTTCGCGCAGCACTTCCGATTTATCGTTTCGCGCAATGAACACAGCTTGATACGGCGGAAAGTATTTTTTATCGTCGGCTAATTGAAATAAATCGAGCGCGGCGATCAAACCGTCGGTGGAGTTTCCGGCGATCAAATCAATCTGCCCGGAAGCGAGTGCGCGATACGTCAAACTCAAATCCATTTCACGCGGCTGTTTTGTAAAATTAAAGTTGTAGGCTTTGGCAAATCCGGCGTAACCGTCGGCGCGCGACATAAAATCCTGACCGAATCCGGCTTGCCAGTTTTTCGATAAAGGAACGGCTTGCGAAACGGTTTGCAAGTTGTTTTGACGCGCCGCCTCGCCGCGCACGAGAATCGCAAAATCGTTCGAGAAACCGAGCGGCGGACTTAAATTCAAATCAAACTTTCCCGCATATTCCGCTTTCGTTTCGTCATAAACCTTTTGCGTATCGGTCAGCGGCGGACGTTTCAAAATCGCCGTGAAAGCCGTGCCGGTATATTCGGGATAAACGTCAATTTGATTTGAAAGCAGTGCCTCGTGCGCCAGATTGCCGCCGAGTTCGTATCTTCTTTCAACCGTAATTCCCCGCTTTTCCAAAGTCTGCGCCATAATTTCCGCTAAGATAATTGATTCGGTAAAATCTTTCGAGCCGACGCGAATCGTTTGATTGCCGGATTCAGAATCATTTCTCGAATTTGGAATTTGGAATCTGGAATTTGAAACGAACGGCAATACGAAAATCGCCGTCATCAAAACCGCCGTGCCGATTAAAACGAATTTTCTTTTGTTTTGCGACGCTTTGTTTCGCAGATTTTCGAGCGCGTAAAGTTTCTCGATTTGTCCGAGCGCAAAGTCGGCGAACAGTGCGAGAATCGCCGAAGAAATCGCGCCCGCGAGCAGTAAATTATTGTCGTTCTGCCGCAGACCGCGAAAAATATAAGTTCCCAGTCCGCCCGCGCCGACCGCCGCCGCAATCGTCGCCACGCCGACCGCGATGACGACGGCAACGCGAATTCCGGTTAAAATCACCGGCAGCGCGAGCGGCAATTCAACCTGTTTCAAAGTCTGCCAATCAGTCATTCCCATCGCCGTCGCCGCCTCTTTAACTTTCGCGTCAACGCCGGAAATTCCCGCGACCGTGTTGCGAATAATCGGCAGAAACGAATACAAAGTCAGCGCGATTATCGCCGTTTTCGCGCCAATGCCGCCGATGTAAGCAAGCGGAATCAAAAGTCCGAACAGCGCGAGACTCGGAACGGTTTGCAAAATATTGGCGATTCCTAAAACCGGCGTTTGCAGAGATTTTCGGCGCGTCAGCAAAACGCCGAGCGGCACACCGATCAGCACGGCAATCGCCGTCGAAACGAACACGAGGTAGAGGTGTTCGCGCGTTAAGGCGAGCAGTTCAGACCAGTTTTGTTGTAAAAACTCAAAAAAATTCATTATCTTCGCCGCAAAGAATTTAACAGGATGGACAGGATTTACAGGATTAAAACAAATTTATCCTGCCTCTCCTGTTCATCCTGTTAAATTTTCCTTTCGATACTCGAAACTGTTTCCAGATATGCCCGCGCCAGCGGTAAATCTGCTTTCTGAAAATTCTCCGGCGTGTCGTTCAAAACGATTTTCCCTTTGTCCATCAAACAAATCCGTGTCCCCAAAACGAACGCTTCGTGCAGATCGTGCGTCACGAAAACGGCGGTTTTGCCTAAATCTTTTACAAGCGCGGCAAATTCTTTTTGCAAGTTAACTCGCGTCAGAGCGTCGAGTGCGCCGAACGGCTCATCGAGTAAAAGCAAGTCGGGATTTGCCGCTAACGCCCGCGCCACGCCGACTCTTTGCCGTTGTCCGCCGGACAATTCGTGCGGAAATCGGTCGGCGAATTTGTTCGGATTCAAACCGACGAGTTCGAGCATTTCCGTGGTTCGCCGCCGTATTTTTTCCGCTTCCCAATTTTCCAGACGCGGCACGAGCGCGACGTTTTCGGCAATCGTGTAATGCGGAAAAAGCCCGGCTTCCTGCAAAACGTATCCGATGCGGCGGCGCAAATCTATCGCGTTCCAGTCAGTCGTCGCTTTGCCTTCGACTAAAACTTCGCCGTTTGTCGGTTCGATCAGGCGATTGATAAGTTTGAGCGTCGTCGTTTTGCCGCAACCCGATTCGCCGAGCAAAATCAGGATTTCGCCTTTATAAATCCGTAAATTCAAATCGTCAATAATCATCGCGTCGCCGATTTGAAAATTGACCGCACGAAACTCGACGATGATTGATGATTTTTCCGCCATTACAGATTTTGAACGACTTTTGCCGGTTGATAAAATATCTTAACACTCGACTTTCGCGGACGCATTGGCGAAAATGTTTTCAGCAGTTTTTTTGATGTTTTTGGTAATTGCAGTTTATGACCGAACCGACGTTTTCACCGAAAATTTTTCGCCGTCAGGACGAATCAGCCGACGAGCGGTTTTATGATTTTCCGCGCTTTGTAACGCATATTGACGATTCAGCCGTCGAAGCCGTCACCGAACTTTACCGCGAATTTTTCGCCGGCGGCGCAATTTTGGATTTGATGAGCAGTTGGGTTTCGCATCTGCCGCCGGAAAAATCTTTTTCGCGGGTCGCCGGACTAGGAATGAACGCTGCCGAACTCAACGCCAATCCGCGCCTGACTGAAAGCATCGTGCAGAGTTTGAATGCGAACTCGATTCTGCCTTTCGGTAACGATGAATTCGACGGCGCGGCAATTTGTGTTTCGGTGCAGTATTTAATTCAGCCGATTGAAGTTTTCCGCGAGATTGCTCGCGTTTTAAAGAACAACGCGCCGCTCGTCGTGACGTTTTCCAACCGATGCTTCCCGACCAAAGCGGTTTACGCCTGGAACGCGCTCGACGATGACGGACACGTCGAACTCGTCCGCGAGTATTTTGCGCGAAGCGAATGTTTCCAGGAAATTGAAATTAGACGGCACGAACCGCGCGGCGGCGATCCGCTGTTCGGAGTTATCGGGCGGGCGAAAAAATGAATAAGTTTAAGCCGACCAAAGAAGATTTGCGCGATGCCGTCAACCGCACGACCGAAGATTTGATTGATTATAATTTGAAAATTTTATTCTGCGGCATCAATCCCGGAATGTGGTCGGGCGCGACCGGTTTTCATTTCGCCCGCCCGGGCAATCGCTTTTGGAAAGCCTTACATCTCGGCGGTTTTACCGATAGAGTTCTGCATCCGTCCGAAGAACACGAACTGATCGAAAACGGTTACGGCATCACGAGTTTCTGCAAACGCACGACGGCGCGGGCAGATGAATTGCGAGCCGAAGAATATATCGAAGGCGGCATCAATCTGATAAAAAAACTCGAACGATTTAAACCGCAGAATCTCGCCGTTCTGGGAATTGGGGCATATCGAACGGCGTTTCAAAAGCCGAAGGCGCAGATGGGTTTGCAGGCGGAAAAAATCGCGGGCGCAAACCTCTGGCTGCTCCCGAATCCGAGCGGATTAAACGCGCATTATCAGTTGAACGATTTAGCGAAACTCTACGGTGAAGTGAAAAATTTCGAGTCTCGCGCTTGAAGCGGCGAAATTTACAATGATAAAAGGTAAAAGTAAGGAATTTATTTTCGCCTTTTGCCTTTTTACTTTTGCCTTTGCGAAGCGAAAACCGCCCGCGACCGCCAAGCGGTTCCGACCCGAATATGCAAACTTGAACCGGTCTGAAAATTACGCCTTCCGAACCTCTTTGGTTTATTTGTAATTCGCAATTCGCAATTTGAAATTCGTCATTGATTACCGTGGAATATCGCCGTGTCGGGCTTCGCGGCGAAAGCCGCGTTTGGCGAAAAAACCTTTTTCTTCGCGCTGCAGACATTCCCAGCAGACGACTTTTTCCTCGTTCGTCGGACTGAGAAAAATGTTGTAGTGTTCCGTTTCGCGGTCGCACTCGGAACATCGAAGCGGCGGTTTTTCCATTGCGTCCATAATTTTAAGCTCCTCTCGTTAAACGGTCGGCAAGATTTTAAGTGACCGCTGCAAAGGTAATAGGATAAGAATAAACGGCGCGACTGACAAGACGCGCTGCCGGATATTTGTTTTTCAGACAGTTCCCCAAAATTGATTTTCTCTAAAAATTCTCGATTAAATTCCGCACTTTCTTTCTGGTTCGCCAATACACATCTTCCATAAAAATATGCGCGAATTCGCCGTTGCGCCCGATGCTCAGAAGGTTTTCGATGCCGGTTGATTGTTCAAAATCCTTCCGCGCCGCTTCATATTCGTTGAGAAAAACCGGATAAGCAATCGGCGTTCGCAATACATTCGCGCCGAGAAATTTCTCTTTCGCGCCGGGAATTATTTTCGTCAGATGTTCCAGACAGAGCGCGGATAATTTGTCTTCGTCCATCTCCCAAAACTCATCGCCTTTCTCGCAGCCGATGTCCACGGTGATAATCGTCTTGCCTTCGGGCGCGAGCCACGGCATCGAAAGCGTCGCTTCGGTCAGGCGAAAAAACGGAAATTCGTTTTCAGGAAACCACAAAACCGTGTCGGGCAAAAGTCCGCGCCCGTCGAAACGCAGATTGACGAAAATCATCGGGCGATAGCGAAACGATTTGAATTTTTCTAAAGTATTTGTGCCTTTGACGAGTTTGGCTAAGATATTCGCGGGTGCGGTGCTGACGACGGCGGACACTTCGGTGGTTTCGCCTTTGGCTTTGACAGCAACGACTCGTTCGTTTTCGACGATGATTTCTTCGACCGGCGTTTCGAGCTTGATTTTATCCGCGATACCTTCGGCGAGTTTCTCGCACAAAGTCGAAACGCCTTTTTCAGGATAAACGTGATGGACATTCGCGCCTTCGGGCATTTCGCGGTTGTAGCCGATGGCGACGGCGCGACCGAGAACTCTGCTCGCCGCCTTCAAATAAAGAGTTTTGCCGATGCTGCCCGGCAAACTCTCGCCGACCGCCGCCGACAAATCCGTCGCCTTCGCGCCCGACCACGCTTCGATTAACGGCAGCGCGACTTCATCAGCCAACGCCGCGCCGTAACTACGGCGAAACCATTCGGCGGCGGATTCGGGCGCGTGTCCGTTGCCTTTGAGTTTGCTTTTAATTCCGCTCCAGGTCATTCGCGGAATTTTCACCAGCCCGAACGGATAATTATAGATTTTCCCGCCCAAATAAACCGCTTCGCCGTAATGTTTGACCAGCAAACATTCGGAACTGACACCGATTGCCGCCGCCAGCCGGTTAGTAATAAAATGCGCCCCGAAATCGTATGAAAAACCTTCCGCGTCCTTGAAACTCGCCGCCAAACCCGCGATTTTCTTGCCCGCTTCGTATAAAACAAACGGCACGTTTTGCTTGTGCAGATAATTTGCCGCCGTCAAACCCGCGATTCCCGCGCCGATAATGGCGATTGGTGTTTCATTTTTCATAAACTTTATGTTGTTTGAGTAAGAAATTTTAACCGCTGATAAACGCGGATGAACGCAGATTTTATTGTGACTTTGTTCCGAAAATTATATCTATTTGATTTTGATTTGATCTGCGTTCGTCTGCATAAATCTGCGGTTAATTTTTATGATTTCCGCAAAATCACCCGCAGCAGCGCACCTTTGCCGAGTTTTTGCAGCAGAATATCGAGCGAGGTAAAAGCCGATAGCGAAACCGTTGATTTCAAGGTAAATCGGTTGATTAAAAAACGCGGCGCGTGCCAGTCAACCAGCGCGTTGTGAATCGAGTAGACCCAATTGACCGGACTAACCTGCGTCGTTAAATCGGCGACCTCAAAGCCGACATTTTCAGCTAATCTCGCCAGCGCATTCTGATTGAAAAGATTCCAATGACGCGGAAAATGATAGCCGCCCCAGTAACCGCCTTTGAAAAACCGAAAATCGAGCGAATCGGTGTTGTCAGTGACGATAATCAATTTCCCGCCGCGCTTTAAAGCATTTTTTATCGCCGCCAAAATTTCCGACGGCTGCTCGACGTGTTCAATGGTCTGCACCATAAAAGCTAAGTCAAAAGAATCCTTCGGCAAATTAATCGTCTCCGGCGTTCCGAGATGAACTTTCAGACCTAATTTTTCCGCCATTTCAACGGCGCGTTTGTCCAAATCAACGCCTTCTAAAGTCCACGTTTCTTTGCCGTATTTTTTCAAAAGATTCAAATGAAAACCGTCGCCGCAGCCGACATCCAAAATCCGCGCGTCAATCGGCAAATCTTTGCACCAGCTTAAAAGCCGTTTGGCTTCGAGCCGCGCCCGAATTTTATAAACGATGCCGAAATCTTTTTCGGAAAAATCAAAAGCGTGATAAGTCGGCGGATAAATCCACTCAAAACCGGAAATGTCCGGTCGCGGATTCAAATAAACCAGACCGCACGCGGCGCACTGCACCGCTAAAAAAGTGTCCGCGCTCGTGTGATATTCGTAATCTTCGCCCACGCCGACGGGCGTTGCGTCATCCGACTGACAAACGCAGCATTTAACGTGCGTTAATTTAAGCGGCTTGCTTTTCATAGCTCAGAGATTTCAAGTTTTCACCGGCGACGGCGCGGGCGTGTTCGCGCATATTGACGACTTCAAATTTGCCGGTCAAAGTTTCTAAAATCTCGCCGACAAACGCCAACTTCTCATCAATCGGCAAATTCATCGCGGGGAAAAACTTCAGCTCCGGCGCGTCTTCGCCCGACAGAAAATCGAGCGGATGAAGCAGCAGACTCAACTGCGTTCCCGAAGCGCGGCACATTTCAATCGCCGTTTTCCAATAACTTCGCGCTAAGGTTTTTGAAAACGTCGAAAGATAAATAACGTAACTGGCGTGAATCGGTGTTTTGAAAATCGGCAGCGTCGTGACGGGAATTTCGACCAGCGTTTTTTCGCCGATGCGCCATTTATACGGTTTCAAAGATTGAAAGCCGTCGGAAAAT
>JAJAZE010000142.1 GCA_026785925.1 Pyrinomonadaceae bacterium | reverse complement strand
CGACGGCGGCGAAACTTGGCAGAAAACCAACGGTATTACTCCAAAACATATTGCCGAAGCGGTTCCGATTAGTTCGATCACGATTGACCCGAAAGACTCCGAAAGAATATATGTCGGCACCACTCAGACGCTTTATTTAACGACGGACGGCGGCAAAACCTGGCTGCGGCGCGGCGGCAATTTGCCGCTCGGCGACTTCACGAGCATTATTATCAATCCGAGGAACTCTAAAGAAGTTTTTGCGGCGAGCGCACTCGAATCCGACGGTGGCATTTTCTTTTCCGACGATGCTGGAATGAAGTGGAAGCGCATTGACACCAAAGATATGAAATTGCCGAGCCGCCGCGTTTGGTCAATGATTTTCGACCCGAATGATTCAAACCGGATATTTGCCGGAACTCATTCATCGGGCGTTTACCGAATCGAAAGAGCCGTCAAACCGACGACGGCGGAAAAAACAGTTTCGCCCGACAACGTAACTCGCCCGCGTATTGCCACTGCCAACGAAAATTAAATTCGGCTTAACTTCAAAAATCAAAGACGATCCTTTAAAAAGGATCGTCTTTTTATTTGAAACTTAAAGAATCGAAATTTATAATGTCAATTCAAACTGAATCGGTATAATTATAAAATGATTCAAAAATCGGCAATTGGAATGGCGGCGAAGACATTTGAACAAGCAACACTTTCGTTCGATCAAATACCGGGACAATCGAAATTGTTTCTGGATTTTCAAAACGACTCGATGCCGACGACAGCGTTTTATCCTGAGAAAAATGCACCGCTGGATGAGTTTGCCGCGCAGGTGACGGCTAATTATAAAATTGATCGGACGGAACTTTGCGATGTGTTGGAAGAAGCAAATAAATCGCTCAATGCCGGAAGCAGGACGTTTGAGAATATCAACCGATTGCGTGAAAAAGACTGCACGGCGATTGTCACGGGACAGCAGGCGGGACTTTTTTCCGGTGCGCTTTATACGATTTACAAAGCCTTTTCCGCGATTAAACTGGCGGACGATCTGCGGAAAAAAAATATCGAAGCCGTTCCCGTTTTCTGGATTGCCGAAGAAGATCACGATTTTGACGAGGTGAAAAAAACTTTCAATCTGGACAAAACAGGGAAGTTGCTAGAATCGGAGAACGCGCCGCGAGGTTATGTCGAAAATAGTCCGGTCGGGTTGGTGGTATTGGATGAAACGATAAATGATGCGGTCGAAAATTTGTTTGAAAATCTTCCGCACACCGAATTCACCGACGAAATAAAAAAGATTTTGACGGAAACGCATTGCGTCGGCGAAGCTTACAGTCGAGCGTTCGGAAAGTTTATTGCTCGGCTTTTCGCCGATTACGGATTGATTATCGTTGCGCCGCTGAATGAAAAATTAAAAAAACTCTGCGCTCCGCTTTTTACCGAAGCCGTCGAAAAATCGGGCGAAATCATTCACGCATTGCTCGATAGAAACCGCGAACTCGCCGCGGAAAATTATCAGCCGCAGGTTTTAGTGACAACAGATAATTTTCCATTTTTTTATCAAAGCGAGAGCGGTGCAAGGCAATCGCTGCGGCGAAACGCGAACAACGGAAAAATTAAAATTCAAAAAACGAAGACCGAATTTGAAACAGCGAAGTTGGTTAAGATTGCCGAACATTCGCCGTCGCGTTTGAGTCCGAATGCTTTGCTGCGTCCGATTGTTCAGGATTATTTACTGCCGACGCTCGTTTATTTCGGTGGAGCCGCCGAAATCGCTTATTTCGCTCAGAATTCAGTTATCTATAAAACCCTCAATCGTCCGGTCACGCCGATTCATCACCGGGCGAGTTTGACGATTATCGAACGCAAACACGGGCGGACGCTCGTAAAATATGATGTGGATTTCGTTAATTTGTTTGACGGTCAGGAAAAAACCGAGTCGAAAATCGTCGAACATTTTCTCAACCGGGAGACAGCCCGAACTTTTGCGGAAACCGAAGAAATCATTAGCGTCCAACTCGCTCGTTTAGACCGCCGTTTATCGGCTGACGAGCCGACGCTTTCTGACAATTTGGCGAATCGCCGAAAGAAAATTCTCTGGCATCTCGGCGCACTGCGAAAAAAATATCATCGCGCCGAAATGACAAAGAATGAACTCGTCAAGCGGCGGATGGAAAGTTTGTTCACCGCTCTTTTGCCGAACGACGCGCTGCAGGAACGAACGCTCAACATCATAACTTTCCTGAATCTTTACGGCGAAAATTTTATCGAGTGGATTTATGCGGCGGTCGAAACGGATGAAAAAAATCATCAAATAATATCTTTATAAAACTTATGAAATGGCTCAACGGAATTTTGACCATCGGCGCGTTTGCGGTGCTTTACGCCTGCGAACGAAGGCGACCTTTGAGAAGTCAAATCGAATCGCCGGAGATTCAAACGGCGCGAAATTTGGCGATTGCTTCGGCGGCGGGAATCGTGATGAATTTTCTCGAAAAACCCATTGCGGGAAGACTAACGCGACTGGTTGAGCAAAGACGCTTCGGAATTATAAAAATCTTTCGTCTGCCGAAACGCCTGGAAACGATTTTAGCAATCGTGCTGCTCGACTACACTCTCTATTTATGGCACGTTCTGACTCATAAGTCGAAATTTCTGTGGCGGTTTCATCAAATTCACCACGCCGATTTGGATTTGACCGTTTCGACCGCCATTCGTTTTCATTTCGGCGAAATCACGCTCTCGGTTTTGTTTCGTGCCGGGCAGATTCTGTTGATCGGTGTTTCTCCGGCGGCGTTTAAAATCTGGCAGACGGCACTTTTTTTGTCGGTATTTTTTCATCATTCAAACGTGAAACTGCCGGAAGCGTTTGAAAAAAAGCTGCAAAAATTTATCACCACGCCGCGCTTGCACGGAATTCATCATTCGGATGTCGAGAGCGAAAGAGATTCTAACTGGTCGAGCGGTTTGAGCGTTTGGGATCGGCTGCACGGGACTTTTCGGGACGATGTTCGGCTGAGTGAAATCACCATCGGCTTAAAGGAATTTGAAAATCTCGAAGATGTCGGCATCGGAAAAATGCTGACCGCGCCTTTTAATCGTCAGCGCGTTTTGCCGCCGATTGGTGCGGCAGCGCATTCTACAAATTAAATAAAAAAAGCGCGATAGTCACTGCTATCGCGCTTTTTCCGAATTTACCGGCTATCGAGTAATTATAAAATACTCGCCGACCTTTTTCGCAGAGATTTCTTTAATCTTGCAAATCTCAATCTAATATCGGTTTTAACTGACTTTTTCTCGACGATATTTTCTTCGGTCGTGTCATCAATCAGATTTGTTACTTGATCGTTATTAAATTTCATCGGGAAAATAACCACCTCAGTTTCCAACGCTTTGGCTTCGCCTTTTGTCATCACAACTCCCTTTTCTAATAAAAAGCCCTTTTTTCTGGCGGTAGTAAATTTTTATTTTCACTACGACCGCAAATTTTTCGATAGATCAAGAATTGCACAAAATTAAAATAATTGGCAAGGGTTTTCCTGCACGAAAGAGTTAAATCTTTGAGAACTTTTCTTTGACACCGCGAAACCCTTTTATTATCCTCAAAACATAGAAGAATTTTTTCACCGACAGGAACTACCAAATTTGAACAATACAAAAAAAATCGAACTTCCGCCGCGCGGATTAAACACGCTGTTCGGCGTTCAAGACCAAAATTTGAAATATCTGGAATCGCTGCTCGAACTTCGCATCAGTGCGCGCGGCAACGAATTGACGGTTGAGGGCGAACCGGAAAACATTCAGACCGTCGAACGAATTCTGCACGACTTCACCGGACTTTTTAACGACGGAACTACATTTTCCGATAAAGAACTGCGCGATGCCTTCAAACAAATCGCTGAAGACCGAGCTTATTCGCTGAAAGATCATTTTACGAAAGCCCGCTTTAATCCCTCCGGCAAAAAAGCGGTCGCGCCGAAAACCGCCAATCAGCGCAAATATATCGAAGCGATTCAGGAGCGGGATTTGACGTTCGGCATCGGTCCGGCGGGAACCGGAAAATCATTTCTGGCGGTCGCTTTAGCCGTTCAATCGCTTTTTTCCAAACAGGTTTCACGGATAATTCTAACTCGTCCGGCAGTCGAAGCGGGCGAAAAACTCGGATTTCTGCCCGGCGATTTGCAGGATAAGGTTGATCCGTATCTGCGCCCGCTCTACGACGCGCTTTTTGATTTGGTTGATAACGAGCGCGTGACGAAAATGCTCGAAAAGCGAATTATCGAAATCGCGCCGCTGGCTTTCATGCGCGGCAGAGCGCAAACGCTCGACAGTCGGTTGATGACACCGAGCGGCTGGCGCAAAATGGGCGAAATAGAAGTCGGCGATTCGGTCGTCGGTTCTGATGGAAAGGCGACGGAAGTGATCGGCGTTTATCCGCAGGGAAAAAAGAAAGTTTATCGTTTGACGATGACCGACGGTGCAAGCGCGGTGGCTTGCGCCGAACATCTTTGGCAAGTCAAAACGATGGAAGACAAACGGCGGAACAAACCGGCGCGGGTTTTAGAAACTCAGCAGATGCTTGATAATTTTCGCCGCAATCATCAATATCGCTACGAGTTGCCGCTGATCTCCGCGCCCGTCGAATTTAAATCCGCGCCAACTCCGCTTGAACCTTATTCGTTGGGTTTATTACTCGGCGATGGTTGTCTGTCGGCAAAAACTTCGCCGAGTTTTACGACTGCCGATGCCGAGTTGGTCGGTTCTTTACAAAGCGGTCTGGCGACGATGAGTTTGAGTTTTCGGCGCAAATCCGAGATTAATTATGTTCTGAGCAATCCGCTGGCGGGAAGAGGCGGCAATAAATTTAATCCGGTTCGCAATTTGCTGAGACAGGCGTTGCGCGAATTAAAATTGGAGGGAACAAAATCCGCGACAAAGTTCATTCCTGAAATTTATCTCTATAACAGCGCGGAAGTCAGAATTGCCGTTTTGCAAGGTTTGCTCGACACGGACGGCGGACCGGTCACGCAAAAAGACAGAACTTGCCGAATACAATACTCGACCACTTCGGAACGGCTCAAGGAAAATGTGATATTTCTCGTTCGCTCGCTGGGCGGGACGGTTAATTGCCGGAAACGTATCGCCGAAGGACGCAAGCCCGGCTTTGCCAACGGCAGATTTGTCTTTCACCGCAACGACTCATATATCCTGGAAATTCGATTGCCTGAAAATATAAAGCCGTTTCGCTTGCGACGAAAGGCGGCGATTTATGAAAATTTCGGCGGCGGTCGCCCGGCGCGTTTTATTAAAAATATCGAATATATCGGCGAAGCGGAAACGCAGTGTATCAGCGTCGCCGCACTCGATTCACTTTACTTAACCGATGAATTCATTTTAACCCATAACACGCTCTCGGATTCTTTTATCATTCTCGACGAAGCGCAGAACACGACCGGCGAGCAGATGAAAATGTTTTTGACGCGCATCGGTTTCGGCTCGAAAGTCGTCGTCACCGGCGATGTCACGCAGATAGATTTGCCGCGCGGTCAGAAAAGCGGTTTGCGCGAGGCGGAAAGGGTTTTGCAGGGCATTGACGAAATCGAATTCGTTTATTTTAATGACAAAGATGTTGTGCGCCATAAACTCGTGCAGTTGATTGTCAGAGCCTACGAAAGCCAGCCGAAGGAAAACGATTAAGTCTGCAATCAATATAGAAATAGCGAAGCCCGATTTAATTCGATTAAACCGGGCTTCGCTATTTCTATTAAGTATTTATGCCGCCGCCGATAAAATGTTTTATCGGCGGCGGGCGATTGATTGAAAATCTACGGCAGCGGATGTTGATAAGCGCGAGCCGTCGGAATGTCACCGTTCGTGCCGAACGCCGTTACTCCGGTGGTGCTGCTCATACTGTTGCGATAGAAGAAAGTTCCGTTTGACGGTCTGAAGTAAGCCAAATCGGTTCTGGCATCGCCGTCATAATCGCCCGGCACCACAATATCGGTGGATAATCCGAAAGCCGTTCCGTTGACCAGCACGGGACCGCCGACCGAAATAACATACCAGAGAGCGGTGCCGCCTTGGTTGGCAACGACACCGACATCGGATCTGCCGTCGCCATTGTAGTCGCCGATTGCCATCTGCATCGAACTGTTGCCCCAGCGAACGCTGGTTGCCGTGCCGCCCGATTGCAGAATAAAGAACTGCGTGTCGGAAGGAGCCGGCATATCAATTGTTCGGCGCACCGCGTAATCATATTTGCAATCGCCGTTGTAATCACCCGGCGCGGGAACATCGGTCGCATTGCCGCCCCATTGCACGGCGGTAATTGCGCCGGTGCCGCCGTCGCGGGTATACCAAACGCCGGTTGACGGACGATAAACGGTTAAATCAGCTTTGCTGTCGCCGACGTAATCGCCGATCACCGGAATGTCGGTTGCCGCGCCGAACTGTAAGCCGCGAGCGACATTATCGGAACTTTGCAGCCAGAACCACGTTCCGGCGCGATAAACGCCGATGTCGGTTCTGCCGTCGCCGTCGTAATCGCCCGGCTGTAATTTATCACTGGCGACTCCGAAGTTCGTGCCGGTGAAAGTCGTTGAACCGTTATTTTGAATGAACCAGGTATTCGTGGTCGGGCGGAATACCGAAAAATCGGTTCTGCCATCGCCGTTAAAGTCATTCCGGCGTTGGATGTTACAGATCACGACCGGACCGCAACTGGCACAAGCCAACGCGCCGAGAACGCGAACATCATCAACGCGCACACCGGTTCCCGCCACCGAACTGTCCGAAGCCATCAGCCAGCGGAAACTAACCATCTGACCGTTCAAAGAGGCGGGCAGATTAACCGTCGAATCAACGTAGCCGTTCGAGTTGCCCGTCCACGCCATTCTGCCGCCAATCGGATTCATAAACGCCGCCGAGATGGTTCCGTTATAACCGCCGGTGACAAAAGTTCCGCCGCCGGTAATGACATCCGTCCAGGTCGTGCCGCCGTTGGTCGAATACTCCAAAACCATCCCGTCGAAAGTGCTTTCAACATTGTAGGAGTTTCTGAAGGTGATTTGCGCGGCAGTGCTGGAGATCGCCACCGCCGGACTGACTAGAGCCGCCGCGTTGACGGTCGCCGGATCGTTGGCGAAAGCCGCATTCGGAGCCGAATTCGGAGTCGTCGCCGAAGTCGTCCAGCTAATTGCCGTGCCGCTGGTCTGGACGCTCGTCCATCCGGTCGGCAGTACCGGAGCCGTCACGCCGTCGAAGTTCTGAGTAAATGTTACCGTTCTGATGCCGGTCGTAAATGTTCGGGTCACGGTTCCGAGGTTGGTTGCGCCGTCCGTAATCGTGAAAGTCAACACGACGTTTGTTCCGCAAACCAGAGCCGGATTAACCACAAATGTAAAGTTGCGCGAAACCGGCGCGGCATTCGGAGCCACCACACCGTAGCTTTGCGAAGCCGGATTCGGATTCGTCACGCCGCCGGTTGCCGCCAGCGTTGCCGTCAAATTAGCGGTTGCCGCGCCGCCGACATTCTGAAGCGGCAGGCTGACCGTGATCGTTTCACCCGGATCGGGCTGCATATTTGCCGGCAGACAGCTTTCCGCCGTAATCGTCGGACCGGTCGAGGTCACCACCGGAACCGTGCCGGGACAAGTTCTGATTGCCAGACCCGTCGTGAAGCGCGTTGCCAAGCCGCCGATAGGTGCGACCAGAGTTGCCGCGCCCGTCGTTAGATTAATGGTGTATAATCTGCCCGGCGCACCGAATGCACCGGTTCCGAGAACCGTATCCAACACGGCAAATGCCGTATTAGTCGGGGCGGCATTGTCCGAAACGATGTCGAATCCGACCAGTCCGCTGGTGTTCACGCCCAAGGCTCCGACCGTGAACAATAAACCGCCGTTCGGCGAGTCGGGTGTTCCGCCGACCGATCCCTGACGCACGAGTATGTCCAATCCCGAATCAATGTTGTAAAGCGTCGTCGAGGTTGCACCGGCAATGTTATTGGTGTAAGCTCCGCCCACGATAAATTCATCGGCAGCCGCGTTCGGGTCGCCGACGGCAAAAGCCAGCGGCGTATCGGTGGTCACAACTCCGTCATTCGGATTGATGCGAAGATTGAAATCACGCGCTCCAGTTGCGCCCAGTCGCGTGACGCGGATGCGGTCAACGACCGGATTAAAATCGAAACCGTTAAAGTTTCCCGGATTGGGAACCGTTATCGGCGCACCGACCGCAGTCGTCATACCGGTCGTCGTGTTGACCGTCACGATTCTGATCGTTCCGGTCGCCGCGCCGTTGTTCTGGACGATCAAGCCGAAAAGCTCGCCGGTCGCCGGACGAAAATCGACGCTCGCCAGATATTCGCTGATGGCGGCGTTCAAGCCACCGACGGCGACATCCAAAGTAAGTGTTCCGGGAGTTGCCACGTCATAGCTGATTAACTGGTTTTCCGTGACACCCGCACCCGGGAAACGCAGTGTCGTTGAAAAAGCGGTTGACGAACACGGCGCATCGAGGTCGGGATTCGCCGCGATATTAACCGTCGCGTCGCCGTTGTCAAACCCGACATCGCCGGATGTGATACTGTTTTGCATACTCGCCGAAGTTTGCCAAAAAAACAGTCCGGTCGCTGCTAAAAGAGCAACCGCGAACAAACCGGCAAACAATCGGAGATTGAGCGGTTTATTAGTGAACTTAGAAATTAAATCTTTTCTCATTGATAGATTCTCCTTAAATTTTCCTCGTTGAAATGAAACTTTTACGCATCAAGAGCGCAAAAGCAGTGGTAAATTTGGTTAGGTAAATAAACTACGGCTAACCTTACTTAAGTGAATTACTTACAACTGACTTTTTTCAAAGTCTAAAAAGTTGGAAAACGATCACGACATTTTAGGATATATGTCGTCAAAACATTTTATTCGAGATGATGCAGGAATTTTAATGAAAGAACGAAAAAAATGCAAGAGGAAAAATGATTCTTCAATCGGCTGACTGACTGACGGAAGTAGGAAAAAGCGGTTAAACGGCAGTTTATCAGGGCAAAAAAGCCCGTACGGGTTTTTTATTTTCAGAAACACGGGTAAGCTGAGTTATCTATGATTGAAGTCGTCAACCGGCAGAGAAAAATTAAAATCGGTGCGGCTGGCTGGTGTGAATTTGCCGTCCTCGCCGCCAATGAAGTTCCCGAAGCGGTCGGAAAATCTCTGACCGTCGCTTTTGTTTCAGACAGGCAAATGCGCGAATTCAGCCGACAATTTCGCGGCGTAAATAAAACGACCGACGTGCTTTCATTTGCTTCCGAAGCTGACGAATTTAGTGCGGATGAAAATTATGCGGGCGACATTGCGATTAGTTTGGAGCAGGCGCAAAGGCAAGCCGAAGAAAACGACCTGGATTTGGAGACGGAAATAAAACAGTTGATTCTGCACGGAATTTTGCACTTGTGCGGCTACGACCACGAAACCGACGCGGGCGAGATGAACGAGAAAGAATTAAAATTGCGTGATAAACTCGGCATATAGCTTTTGGATTTTAGCGTTTAGTTTTTGGTTTTTAATTTTTAACCGTTGTTTGTAATTTAATAACTTACAGATAGAATACGGTTAAAAGCGAAACACTAAAAACCAAAAACCAAAGACTAAAAACGAATTTTCTATGAGCAATACACAAAGAACCGCCGACCCGTGCGTGATGGTAATTTTCGGCGCGACCGGCGATTTAACCAAACGCAAACTCTTTCCCGCGCTTTATAATCTGGCGAAGGAGAAATTTTTGCCGGAGAATTTTGCGATTATCGGAGTCGGGCGGCAGGAACTCGAAATCGCCGATTTTCGCAATAAAATCATCGCCGATTTGAAGGAATTCATCGGTGGTGCGCCGGATGAAAAAATGCTCGAATGGTTCGAGCAGAGGATTTATTACACGGGCGGCGATTTTGACGACGATAAAAAATTGTTCAAAGACATCAAAGCGTTGCTCGGCGAAGTCTGCGCGGCGCATCGCATTCCCGAAAACTATTTTTATTATCTCGCCACGCCGCCGCAGCTTTTCGCCAACGTCGCCGGCAAGATTGACAAAAACGGTTTGGGGAAAGAGGAAAACGGCAAATGGCGACGCTTTATTTTTGAAAAACCGTTTGGGCGCGACATCGAATCGGCGAAAAAACTCAATTACGAACTCGGCGAAATTCTAACGGAAAAACAGATTTACCGGATTGACCATTATCTCGGTAAGGAAACCGTCCAGAACATCTTAGTTTTTCGTTTCGGCAATAGTATTTTCGAGCCGATTTGGAATCGCAATTTTATAGACCACGTTCAAATTACGGTCGCCGAAAAACTCGGCGTGGAATCGCGCGGCGGCTACTACGATACGGCGGGCGCATTACGCGATATGATTCCGAATCATATTTTTCAATTGATAACTTTAACCGCGATGGAGCCGCCCGTTTCGTTTGAAGCCGACGCGGTGCGCGACGAACAATCGAAAATTCTGCACGCCATTCAGCCGTTCGCGCCCGAAGACGTGCTGCACAAAGCCGTGCGCGGGCAATACGGCGCGGGCGATATTGACGAGAAAAATCTCGCCGCTTACCGCAGCGAAGAGCAGGTTAATCCGCAGTCGAATACGGAAACATTCGCCGCGTTAAAGCTCTCGATTGACAATTGGCGTTGGGCGGGCGTGCCGTTTTATATTCGCACCGGCAAGCGGCTTCCGGCAAAACGCACCGACATCACGATTCAATTCAAAAAAGCTCCGCTGCTGCTTTTCCGCGATACTTCGGTCGAGAAATTGACGACCAATCGCCTCGTCATCCACGTTCAGCCGGACGAAGGAATCACTCTGCATTTCGGCGCGAAAGTTCCGGGTCCGATTGTCAATATGGGCGAAGTTGATATGGATTTTAATTACGTTGACCATTTCGGCGAGCAGATTTCAACCGGCTACGAACGGCTTTTATACGATTGTATGACGGGTGACGCAACCTTGTTTCAGCGCGCCGATATGGTCGAAGCGAGTTGGCAAATTGTTTCGCCGATTCTCGATGTCTGGCAGGCGATTCCCGCCAGAGATTTTCCGAATTACGAATCGGGCGGTTGGGGTCCGGCAGATGCGGACGAATTATTAAACCGAGACGGCAGAAGATGGAAAAACACGTTGGATTAAACGCGCTTGCGCCGAACGTCGAACTTGCCGACGGCAATCTTTTCCGGTTGATTAATCACGCCGCCGGTCGGCTTCGCGGGTGCAAATCGGATTTACTATTTGCCGCCGACCATCTACCATTAACAAAATATGCAAATTGAAATAGCGGTCGCTAGTGTCCTGCTTTTGATTCTTTTATTTCTGGCAACCGTTGATATGGCTTTTTCGCAGTTGAGCGATGTCGGTTTGCGGCGGCTTTCGTCCGATTACGAAGGCAGCAAGAAGGTTAAATCGGTCGCTTTTCTGCAGGGGATTTTAGAAAATCGCCCGCGTTTCAGATTCGCGCTCTCGGCGGCAATCCAGATTTTACTGATTAGTTTTTCGGTGCTGGTGACGCTGATCGTGTCGAGCTTTAATCTGCCCTACGCGCAATTTTTAATCGCTTCAATCGTAATTTGTCTGCTTTCCTCGATACTCTTTCGCCAATTTCTGCCGCGTTTGCTGACGGCGAAAAATCCCGAATCGAAACTGCTCGTGCTGCTGCCGTTTTTTCGTCCATTCTACGGGTTATTGTCAATAGTTTCCGACCCGATTCATTTCTTCAATCGAAAGCAGGAATCGCCGGTCGAAGTCACCGTGATTCCCAGTCAGACGGTTGAAGAAGTCCGCGAAGACAACGCCGAAGACAAACAGGCATTGATTGAAATGGGCGAAGCCGAAGGCATTTTAGAAGAAAAAGACCGCGAACTGCTGGAGACGATGTTCGAGTTTAACGAAACCAGAGCGGGCGAGATTATGACTCCGCGCACGGAAATCGTTGCCGTTCCATTCGATTCGACGGTCAAAGTCGTGCGCGATTTGATCATCGAAGAAAAAGTTTCGCGGTTGCCGGTCTACCGCGAAACGATTGACAATATCGAGGGCGTGATTTACGTCCGCGACCTGCTTAATGCGTGGTCGGAAAACAATGAAGCGCAAACTATCGAAACGCTTCTGCGTCCCGCGTTTTTTGTTCCCGAAACCAAATCGGTCGCCGAATTGCTGAAGAATATGCAGTTGAGCCGCATACAGATTGCGATTGTCGTTGACGAATACGGCGGCGTGGCTGGACTGATTACGATGGAAGATATTGTCGAGGAAATCGTTGGTGAAATCGAAGACGAGGACGAAAAAGAAGAAATAATCGAGATTATCGAAGGCGCGGATAAAAGCTATTACGACGTTTTGGGTTCGACCGAAATCGGCAAAATCGAACGCATTTTCGATTTGGAAATTGAAGACGACGATTTTACAACCATCGCCGGATTGGTGACGAGCGAAGCCGGTTACGTTCCGAAGGTCGGCGAAAAATTAGAGATTCGCGGACTCGATGTTGAAATTTTGCAAGCCGACGAGAAAAAAATCACGCTGCTGCGGCTCAAAAAAACGTCTGACCCGACGGAAGAAACTGAAATCGCTTAAAAATTCAGACGGCGTTATCGCCGGCGATATTCGGAAAAACCAAACCACGAAGAGAATTAAATTCTTTTCGTGGTTTTTCGTAGTTTAACTGATGTTACGCAAAACGAGAAAAACGACTGGAGCGCAATCCGTCCCGGTTGCCATTGAGCATCGCTTCGGTGCGAAAAAAAATACTCGCTGCGATGAAAGCTCAAAGCCGTCGCAAGGCTTTTTCGCGCTCACGCGCTCAATGCAACCGGGACGGAT
>JAJAZE010000141.1 GCA_026785925.1 Pyrinomonadaceae bacterium | reverse complement strand
CTTAATACAGGACAAAAAAGAACTGGTATTTGAAAAAGACTGAGCATTGAGTTGAAATCACTTTAGAAAATCTTGCAAATTTTAATAAGGAGAGTTTCAACTCAATGGATATTTACTCGTTGGAGCAAATACTAGCTCAGAATTTATCGTGGAACCGAGCGCGAATCAAGTTTCTGGCGCGTTTTTTGGTGGCGTTGTTTCAGGTGCAGACGGTTAATCTGGCGAAGATCGCCTGTGTTTTTGCCGGGCGTGCCAAGATTGCTTCCAATTACAAGCGGCTGCAAAGATTTCTGCATTTTTTTCAATTTCGCAGGTTGAAATCGCGCGTTTAGTGTTGCGATTGCTGAAGATTGAGCCGTTATATACGATTGCCATTGACCGCACGGAGTGGCAATTAGGGACTAAGTGGGTCAATGTGCTGATGCTTTCAATCACTTATCAAGGCGTTTCGATTCCGCTGTTTTGGACGGTGACGGCTGAAAAAGGCTGTTCGGATAATGCGGAGCGACAAGCGATTTTGCAGCAATTCATTAATGAATTCGGAGCGCAAAGCATCCGGTTCGTGACCGCCGACCGTGAATTTTGCTCGAAGGATTGGTTGGAGTTTTTGGTTGAAAATAAGATTTCCTATCGGTTGCGAATCAAGGCGAACTATCAGATCACGAACGCCCGCGGTCAATTGATCCGGGCTTCGCGGCTATGTCGCACCCTAAAGATTGGCGAGCGCATTGAATTACGCGGAAAGCGCAGGTTATGGAATCAACAGATCTTTGCGGCAGTCTGCCGCAAAGACGACGGCGATCAGGTGTTGGTCATCTCGAACGAGCAGAGCGGGAAGATACTGCTCGAATACGGCGAGCGATGGAAGATCGAAACCTTGTTTGGAATCTTGAAAACACGCGGTTTTCGCCTCGAAGATACGCACGTCACGGAAACTGCAAGAATCAGTAAATTGCTGTCATTATTAACTGTCGCGGTCAGTTGGGCGATGCTCGCCGGTGAACTTGAAGTTCAGAGAACGCCATTGAAAACTAAGAAACACGGGAAGTTGGAAAAGAGCATTTTCCGACTCGGCTTTGAAACTTTGCGGAACTGCTTCTGCCAATTGACCACGAACTTTAGTCAAAAGCAGCGGTTCCAGCAACTTACGTTACTTTTGTCCTGTATTTAGAGTGCAAGTATAACCAAGCAAGACGTAATGAGAAATTTGCTTAACACAATTGATTCAATGGATGAAAAAGATAAGAACAAAGCGTTGGAAAACTGCTACAAAATTCTTGATAAAATAAAGTCAAAAGTGAAAGGAATCGAAAACTATGTCAGTAACTAAGCATAAAATTTTTAGAGTTAAAATATTTCAAGACGATAAACTTTCATTTGATCAAAATATACAAAAAGAAATAAATTCGTTTTTGTTTGAATCGGATAACATTTATGTCAATCACTCTACATCTATTTTGACAGAGGATATAGAAGAATACGGGCAGAATAAAACTATCAACAAATTTCTCATTATTAGCTTAATTTATAAAGACTTGAACGATACTACATATAGTTTGAAGAACACTTCAAACAAAGTTAAAAAAGTTGTTTCAAAAGAAATAGAAACAGGTCATATACTTAGCGAACCAAATATAGAAACGGATTTTGATAAAGAAGTAAAAGCTATTAAAAGAAGAGAAAATCCAACATCTAAATTACCTTCGGTATAATAAACCCGGACGAATAATTAGTTTTTTGCTAATGCTTTTTCATTATCAACACAATTGCGGCACGGCAGAAAATCGCTGACACTTTGATTGCGGCGAACAAATATGTTTTTTAGAGAATCGCATTTCCAAATTCAAAAAGTCCGAAGTCGAAAGTCTTCGGACTTTTGCTTTTGTGATAAAAATGAAAATGACAAAAAATTAGAGAATTAATTTCTTGAAGATAAAATGTCGAAAATGCCGGATTTACAAAACTTATCAAGCGAGGTGTGTCTAAGAGACGCTAAAGGGAAAGTAATTTCTGTGCTTTTTCGCGGCGAAAACTATCTTTGATTTCTCTTTATCGGCGTTACTTGGTCAAATGTGCGGCGGAAATCTTCGCCGCTTAAGGAGACGGTTTTGCACATTTCAAAAAGTCTGGAGCGCAGCCGAACGCCGATGCGGTCTTCGAGCGTTTCGTCTTTTTCCGCGCGGCGGTCATCCAAGTAATTGGTCGTAAAGATCGTCAGTTTTTTGTCATTGTAGCGCGTGTTGATAATGTTCGCCATCGTGTCGCGCACCCAATCAGTCGGTTTCGACGCGCCGATTTCGTCTAAAACCAGCACTTCTGCGTCATAAATCGGCTGCAAAACTTTCATTTCGGAAGTTTGCGAAACATTGTTATACGAATCCTGAATGCTTTTTAGAAGTCCGCCGAATTCATAAAATAGACAGTGCGAGAATCCGCGTTCGGTCAAACCTTTCAAAATCGAAACCGCGAGATGCGTTTTGCCGACTCCGACCGTTCCCATCAGGAGCAGTCCGCGTTCGATTGCCGGATAATCTCTGACCAAACCCGACGCGAAGCGAAAAGCGCGTTCCTGTGTCGGATTTAGAGATCGGTAGCTGTGAAAATGACAATTTTCGTAGCGTTTTGGAATCTTTGCCTTTTCAATCGAATTGGAATATGACTTCTCTTTGCGGCATTTGCACGGACGCGCTCCCTTACCTTTGACAATCTCCATTCCCGAACCATAGCAGAGCGGACAAACTTCCGGTTCGTCGCCGGTCTCCGGCGCGTCGTAAAACTCGCGCTCCGGCAGATCAGGCACGGCAAACAGCGGATGAATTGTCGCTTTTTCTTGTGGCATTCAGTCGAAAAAATTGAATTGTAATCTTAGGTCTTGGGAAAGAAGACTTTCAAAATACGATAAGCTGTCTTGAATTATAACACCGAAAAAAATGATTTCAAGTTTTTTGTGTTTTGAAAAATTCAATAAACATCGGGCTTTGACGAGTTTCCAAAAAAGAGAAAAAGCGAAGTTGGTGAAAAGACACGACTTAAGATTTAACAAAAAATTCATCCCGGACGGTTTTTTTTCGTTCGGTGAATTTTCCTGATTTTTGGCTTGTGCTATATTAAAATCTGTTTAAATTAAGTTGAGCAAATTATGGGTCTCTTTCACAATTTATTGATAAAACTCGGCTTGGCTGAAATCAAAGCGGAGCGCAGTCCGATCACGATTTTTGTCCTCGACGACGACGAACGCCGTCATCGCTGGTTCACCAAAAGGTTTGCCGGTGACGAACTCGACATTACCGTGACCGTTGCCGAAGCCAAAGAGCTTCTCGCAAAATACGTCTATGACGCAGTTTTTCTCGACCACGATTTGCTGCCGCATCATTACGAATCAAACGATCACGACGATTTTGCCAACACCGGCTACGCGATTGCCGAATGGCTCGGCGAAAACAAAACCATTCAACGCTCGGCGACCTTCTTCGTCCACACGCGCAACGCCGAAGGCGCGTATAAAATGGTCGAACTATTACGCGATTCGGGCAGACAAGTCGAATACGTCCCGTTCCCGATGCTCGATGCCAAACTTAAAACTTATTGGAAATAAGTTAAGAAAGTGAGAGGTGAGAGGTGAGAAGTGAAAACAAATCTCACTTCTCACCTCTCATTTCTCACTTTCTTATTCGCTCGTCATTGCTGACTGTCGTCTGTTTGTTAATTCGCGCCACGATAGATGCTCGCCGCCTTCGTCTACGCGCACCATCGAAATCGCGCCGGGCGACGGGCAAACCAACGCGCAAAGATTACAGCCGACGCATTCGGGTTCGTCCACAATGGGAAATTTATTCGCGTCGAAATCAAAACACTGATGCGCTCCGTCTTCGCAGGCGACGTAACACAAATTGCACTTAATACAATGCTCGTTGTTGACGCGGGCAACGACTTTATAATTTAAATCGAGATTTCCCCAATCAGTCACGCGGCTGACGGATTTTCCGATAATATCGTTGACCGACGCGAAACCTTTTTCGTCGAGGTAATTGTTCAAACCGTCAACACAATCTTCGATGATGCGATAGCCGTAGTGCATTACCGCCGTGCAAACCTGCACGTTCGACGCTCCCAAAAGTAGGAATTCCACCGCGTCGCGCCAATTATTGATGCCGCCGATTCCCGAAATCGGTATGTTGAATTCCGCATCTCGCGCTAATTCCGAAACCATATTAAGCGCAATCGGTTTGACCGCCGTGCCGCAATAACCGCCGTGCGCCGCCATTCCGTTGACATTCGGGTAAGGAATCATCGTGTCAATGTCCACGCCCATCACGGAATTGATCGTATTTATCAAAGAAACCGCGTCCGCGCCGCCTTTTTGCGCCGCACGTCCCGGCGGAACGATGTGCGTGACATTCGGCGTAAGTTTCACAATCACAGGCAAATCGGAAACTTCCTTGACCCATTCCGTGACCATACAAGTATATTCGGGAACTTGTCCCATCGCCGCGCCCATTCCGCGCTCGCTCATTCCGTGCGGACAGCCGAAATTTAACTCGAAACCGTCCGCGCCGGTGTCCTGCGATTTTTTGACAATCTCGTGCCACGCCTCGCGCTTCGACTCGACCATCAAAGAAATAATTACGGCGTGATTCGGGTATTTCTTTTTGCACTCGTAAATTTCTTTAAGGTTCACATCGAGCGGTCTATCCGTAATCAATTCGATATTATTCAACCCGATCATCCGCTGTGCGCCGTAATCCATCGAAGCCAACCGCGAAGAAACATTGACAATCGGCTCGCCCAAAGTCTTCCAAACCGCGCCGCCCCAACCCGCGTCAAACGCCCGTTCGACCATCGAACCCATATTCGTCGGCGGCGCAGATGCCAGCCAAAACGGATTCGGCGATTTGATGCCCGCAAAATTTGATGTTAAATCTGCCATAATTTTTTTTTACAAATATAGATTGATAACGTGATGCCAAACGCCCAGAATTTCCTTCAAATCGGTATAGATTTTGGTGTCAACATAATAGACATCGTTTTCAAATTTCAAAAATTGCCAGTCTGTTCCGGTTGTTACGCAGCCGAAAATAATGGGAATAGATTTATTTCTTGCGTCGTTAAAGTATTTCGCGCCAAGCATCTGCGCGGCGCATTGTGCGATTCCCCAATCCATATCTTCATCTTTCGCTTCGGTAAGCGAAATAATCGGTGCATCAATATAAAGTTTCGGCGGCTGAAGCGCAAAAAAGAAATCGCATTCGCCCGATAAATCGTCTTCCGGCTTGACGTTTATCTGTTCGCCCGAAAAAAAACTGACTTTTTCCGTATAAACCTTCGCAACTTCCGTAAGTATCGGGGAAATAACTCTTTCAGCCTTAGATTTTTCGTTCGTCAGCGGCAAAAGCTCCGAAACAGAAAGCGTTTCCAAAAGCCATTCACTCGGACTAACCGGCTCGATTTCCTGAAAAAGCCTCTGCAAACGCATATCGAGATTAAATCTTTCAACCACGTCCTGAATTTTTCTAAATTTACTGTAACCCATTGCTTTTACCTCTTTTGCTCAAACGGATTCGGCGATTTGATGCCCGCGAAATTTGTCGTTAAATCTGCCATAATTTTTTATAGTGAAAAATAATAATCTTTCATTTTTGCTGCCATAAGTTTGCGCCGCAAAGACAAAAACTCTGAGTAATCGTCAAAACTCATTTCCATAATTTCAGACGGGACACAATTGGCTTGCAGGTTTTCTAATAATTCTTGGTGCGACGAAATTCCACTGACCAAATTATGATTGTCCAGAATTTGGGCGTTTATCAGTTCAAAATAATCTTTCGGCGGCTTGTTGCCAACTTTAATGTTTATTTCGGACTGCATATAAACATAGTTGGCGATTTGATTATATTTGCCTCTGTCTAATCCGTTTTTCTTTAAGTAATCTCTCGGAAACAAATGATGAATATCGCCGCGCAGTTCGATTAAATCTCTAACGAAAATGTTTTTCGATAAAAAACCTTTGTCGCTTGCTTTTACTTGTGAGGCTAAAAATACGTTAAAATATGGGCTGCTGGCAACCGAAGTGTCCAAACTTTGCGGCAGAGCGGCGTTCCAAAAAGCATCAGACAATTCGCCTTCTTCCTTTTCTTTGAGATATTCAGCAAACGATCTTTCGGCGATTTGTTTTATGTCGAAATCGAAAAACGATTCAGGCGAACCTGAGTATCTGCCCGTCAAAATCGAATATACAAACCATCGCGGGACATAACTTCCGATCTCAACGTCGCTGATTTGCAAATCTTTTAATTTCAAATAAAGAATGTAAGCAAAGTTCAGAGTGTTTTGCGAACGAACTAATTTCGGCGAAACAAACCCGGCTGATTTTATTATCTTCAAAAAACGCTTGAAATTGGTTTCGTTAACAAAGTTTTCAACTCCAGTTTTAAGCGTCGCAAACGATTGTTCGGCAATTGAATCTTCAAAAGTTCGGGTTTCAAAATTTCTTCCCGAAAGCAGACTTACCAAGTCCGACAATCTTCCCCGATTAAATTGTGAAGTAAAAGCAACTCGAATCAAATCCGTATAATCGGGGTCGTATAAATCTTCGTTTTCGGTTTTCAGCCACTGCATTTTCTGAAAGAAACCTGTTGCGGCAAAATCTTTATCATTGTCAATAATATGCTTGTAAAATTCGGGCGCAATCGCCAAATGACAAAAATAATCTATCGCTTTTCTTAACTCATTTCCTTTGTATTCGGTATTAGTCGCAATTTTGCTCATCGCAAAATCCGCTTGACTCAAAACCACGCCTTTTGAGTTGATGCGAATAAAAATTTCCGTGACGGTTTCGATGTCCAAATCGTGCGCCAGTTCAATGATGCCGATTTGTTTCTTCGGAATGTTTATGAGATTGGTAAAAGCGTTTCTGACTTGTTTTTTGTCAACATCGGGATTTAATTCAAAATAGCTTTCCGCTATTTCAAACAAATCTATGTTTCCGTTGATTGCTTCAGAAATATCGTGAAGCCAAGTTTTATCTTTCAGAATCGCTGGATTCTGAACTTCAAATTTTTCGGTCAGCGGATTAAAAGCGATTTTTATCTTGATTCGACGGTAAGTTTTATCAATCACATATTCGCCCAAAATCGCCGCCGTCAAAGCCGTAACTCTTTGCTGTCCATCAATTAAAATCTTCTTACCTTCGCTCAAACTTCCATCTTTGAGGCGAACATTCGGATTTTTCCAAGCAATCACATAACCGACCGGATAACCTTGGTAAAGACTGTCCATCAAATCCCGAACCTTTGAACTGTCCCAAACAAACGGACGCTGAATTTCAGGAATAGCAATTTCACCGGATTTCACCCACACGAGAAGCGTTTCAATGAGTTGTTGATTGACCGAATATTTTTGCATAAATTATTTCTTCTAAGCCGTGAAGGTTTTTGTCAAAATTTGTAGAGAGTTTTCAAATTAGAGTAGTTTTCGATTTAATGATTTATTAAAAAGATCGGCAATTTCTCGGCTTCCGCTTTCCAAATCTTTATCAATTATATTTATTGAACCAACCATAGACTCGCATTTCTCCCGCCGATATTGGCGAACTAATTCAACGGCATCCTCTTCCGTGTAGCCGCTTTTTTGCGCGTCGCGGCTGATTTCACGGTCTAACGCTTCGTCTTCCCATATCTCGATTTGTTCCTTGAGCAAATCAAGTGCGAGGCTGACCGGATTGCACCGACGTTTTTTTGCTTCGGTTTCAAATTGTTTCCAGACGGGCGATTCATTGATCGGATTTGTATTCATAGCAATTTTAATTTTCCCCTCGATTCAAACAGTTTCGAGTTTTTCCTTCAAAGCCCGCAAAAACTCTTCATTGTTGAGAATATCGTTTTCCAAACTTTTGTTTCCCTGCGCGTCGTTTTCCATAATGCGGCGCAGTTCGTTGTTGATTTGCGTTTGATACGGCGCGGCGTGTTCCTTTTCGGCGCGGGCGCGGAAGTATTCGACGACGACTTCATCCAGATACATCGAAACTTTGACCTTGTTCGTATTTTTTAATTTTCCAGCCCAAGGTGAGCGGCGAACTTTGTATGTTCCCGGCTTCATTACTTCGTCTTCCGTTAAACCTTGTGCAAGTTCCGTCCGATATTCTTCTTCCGTCACGGTATATGTCAGATTTTTAGTCGTTTTGCTCATTGTAAATCCTCATTTGCTTTGCATTTGCCTTTCTTGCCGAAATGATTCTAACCTTTTCGTTTCTCTCCGTGTAGGCAACAAATATCAGCCTCGTATTGGAGATTCCGATGAGTTGGTAACGAATCTCAACTTCCGAATTCGCTTCATCAAAAAGTTCGACGGCGTTTTCATCGAAAAATGCGAGTGCCGCTTCCTCAAAACTCACATCGTGTTTTTTGGAATTAGCCGCCGCCTTTCGTTTGTTCTATTCAAATTCCATTTTCAATTATACCGACATATCTATACATATCAAGAATTTTATGAAGCACCGGCAAATCTTACGCTTTCGCCGGTTAAAGAAAAATGAATGCCCTGCGCGGCGAGTTTGCCCGTTTGCGAAGCGTCAACGGCTTCCGCGCCGCCGTTGACGCAATCGCCGCCGGCGAAAATGCGCGGGTTGGAGGTTTGCATCAATTCATTGACGGCGACACGACCTTTTTCGTCCGTTTCGATGCCGATGTTTTGGAGAAATCCGGTTTGTTTTTGCTGTCCGATGGCTTTGATGACGATTTCGCACGGGATTTCAAACTGCCGATTCGAGCCGTCGGTTTTCTGACAGCGCAGAGCGTTAACGCGACCGTTTCCCAGAATTTCGATGGGCGCGGTTTGCCAGAGAAATTCAACGCCGTCTTTTTTCGCCAGTTCGTATTCGTAAGCGTAAGCCGAAATGTCGCGCTCGGTGCGGCGGTAAATCATCAAAACCTTTTCCGCGCCGAGTCGTTTAGCCTGCGTTACGGCATCAATCGCCGTGTTGCCCGCGCCGATCACCGACACTGTTTTGCCCGTCGGGACGTTTCGCCAATCGCGCGTCTTGATGCGTTCGATATAATCGAGCGCGTCGTGAACGCCTTCGATATTTTCGCCCGGAATGTTGAGTTTATTGGTTGCGCCCAAGCCGACAGCGAGAAAAATCGCGTCGTGATTTGTTTGTAGATCGCCAAACGAAACTTCGCGCCCGATTTCGCAGTTTAGACGGAATTTCACGCCCAAATCTTCAATCAATTTTACTTCGTCGAGCGAATCTCCTTGTGACATTTTATATTCCGCCATTCCGTAAGTGTCGAGTCCGCCCGCCAGCGGTTTACGTTCGTAAATTGTCACGTCATAACCAATTCGCGCCAGGTAAGTCGCACAACTCAAACCTGCCGGACCCGAACCGACGATGCCGACGGATTTGCCGTTTGGTGCGCCCTTTTCAAAGATTCGTCTACCGCTCGCCATCGCGTAATCGGTCGCGTAACGCTGCAATCGTCCGATTTCAATCGGCTTTTTGACCAGCGTTTTTTCGACGCACGCGCCTTCGCACAAAACTTCGACCGGACAAACCCGCGCACAGCTTGCCCCGATTGGGTTCGCGTCGAAAATCACCCGCGCCGAACCAATCAGATTTCCCGACGCAATTTTTTTGATAAACGAAGGCACATCAATATGCGTCGGACAAGCGTGAACACACGGCGCGTCATAGCAGTAAAGACAGCGATTAGCCTCGACAGTCGCTTCAGCCTGTGACAACGGCGGATTGATCTCAGCAAAATTACGCTCAATTTGTTCGTTTGAAATACTCATATTATTCACCAGCGATTTCCAACATCTTTTTAACGGTTTGCTCTAAAATCGGGATTTTATTGACAATTGCGTCCCAGACAATTTCGTAATCAACGCCGAAATAGCCGTGAATCAGACGGTCGCGCATTCCGGCAATCAAACGCCATTCGATTTGAGAATAATTTCGGCGCGTGGCATCGGGAATTTATTTGACCGCTTCGCCGATGATTTCAAGACTGCGGACAAACGCGCGTTTCAAAGTTTCGTCTGCGAGAAATGCGTCCTTCCCAATTCCGTTTGAACTTCGCGCCTAATAATCAGTTTCATCCAAAATATGCCGCGAATAATCGTTAATTGACAAAGGCATATTCAACCTCGCGCAAAATTTTCGGACCGATGTGCGGACTCAATGATTCGGGCGTTATTAAATCAACTTTTCGTTCCAATAAATCTTCGAGAAAAAAAACCAGATTCATAAAATTGTCGAATGATTTTTGCCCGCTCTCGAATTCAACCAGCAAATCAACATCGCTGTTTTGCGTTTGCTGCCCGCGCCGGAAAGAGCCGAACAGTCCGAAACGCTTCACACCAAACCGGCGAATTTCGGCTTGATGTTCGCGCAGTCTTGAGAAAATTTGATTTTTGTTTTGAACAGCCATTTGAGCGTTTCCTTGAATTAATCCGCCACGATTTGTCCGTAAGCGTCAGGTCGCCGGTCGCGGAAAAACTGCCAAGTGTTGCGAACCTCTCGAATCAAATCCATATTCAAATCAGCGACGACTAATTCGTCTTTATCGCGCGAAGCCTCGGCGACGATTTGCCCGCGCGGATCGCAGAAATAACTGCTTCCGTAAAATTCGCCGATGTTCCAGGGTGCTTCCACTCCGACGCGGTTGATGGCTCCGACGAAATACCCGTTGGCGACGGCGTGCGCGGGCTGCTCCAATTTCCAGAGATATTCCGAGAGTCCGGCGACGGTTGCCGACGGATTAAAGATAATTTCCGCGCCGTTCAAACCCAAACAGCGCGCGCCTTCGGGAAAATGGCGGTCGTAGCAGATGTAAACGCCGATTCGCGCAAACGCCGTGTCGAAACACGGATAACCCAAATTGCCGGGACGAAAATAAAATTTTTCCCAAAAACCGGGCGCGACGTGCGGAATATGCGTCTTGCGATATTTGCCCAGATATTTTCCGTCAGCATCAATGACGGCGGCGGTGTTGTAATAAACGCCCGACATTTCCTCTTCGTAAATCGGCACGATTAAAACCATTCCGTATTGTTTCGCCACGTCCTGCATCATTTTGACGGTTGCGCCGTCGGGAACTCGTTCAACCGCTTCATACCAGCGCGTCTGTTGTTCGGCGCAGAAATACGGCGTAGTGAAAATTTCTTGAAAACAGAGCATTTGAACGCCTTGTTTCGCCGCGTCTTCGACCATTTTCATTTGATGGTCTAAGTTTGCTTTTTTAATTTCAGCAATCGGCGCGTCCGTCGGCGCGACATTGTGCGCTTGAATCAAGCCGCATTTGATTGTTCTTGACATATAATTTAATTCCTCTTTGTTAGCAGCGAATTATTTAATCTTCTACCTCTTCAATTTGAAAACCTAAATTTTTTGCATGATTTATGAAATTAACCAAATTACCTTTTCCCCACTGATTTGAAACGGCATATCGTGTTGTATCTGGAAAGTAAATTATATCTTCACTTTCTAAAAAGTGCCGTCGTTTTCCATCTTGCCTTTGAGAAACTTCTTGAGCTTCATTTTCCGTTACGAATAATTTACCGCCGCGCAAACTTTGCGGAAAAACCGATGTTAGCTCCTCAAAAGATTGAGGTGACTTTTCAGCAATCCATTTTTTAACAACAGCTAAAACTAATTTCCGCTTGTTAAATTCTTCATTATTGAATAAATAACGAGTGTAATCTTTGGAAGATTTTCTGGCTTCTCTGCGCTCCTCCGACTGTTGTTTAATTTTGATTTGATAACTTTCAGCTTCGGGAAGTGGAATTATCTGTTGCACATCAACAAAAATTTGATTTTCAAATTTATATGGAATTAGACGAACACAACGAATATCCAAATCACGTTCATTAAGCCACATCACCGAAGTTGTTAATTCTTTTGAAAAGTTTGATGAAACCAAAATAATGCGAACATCCGAAGCAAAATCCTCCGCTTTTGCTTCTTCCCAACCAAGAAATTCAAGTAGTTTGGTTTCTGCATCTTCGCCATCATCATTTGAATCCAAATACTTCTGAAAAATTTCAGTTGCTTTTTGAAAAGTTAAAGTTGAAACCATTGAGGCATAGCGAATTGTTTGAAGTTCCATAAACTCGCCGGTTTCATTTCGCTTTAATTCGATAGCAACGATATTCGCTTGCTTATCAATCGCCAATAAATCAATTCGTCGCTGACTTTCCGACCATTCAGAAAACTCTTCTGCAATAACAAGACAATTCGGAGCGATTATTTCAATTTGTTTCTTTAAGGCAGACTGCAAGTGTTGTCTCTCTCTAATTCCTTCGACTAAAAAGTTTGTCTTCTGAACTTCAGTGAGTAAGTTATTTTCAAAATGATAAATTGCCATAAATTTTCTATTTGCGTCATCTACATTAAGCCGCAACTAAATTTTCTTTCGGCGGAAGCATCTTCATTAAAACCCAATGCACAAAAAACGAAACGCCGAAGCCGACAAACCAAGCGTAATCATACAAAAATCTGAGAGAAGGAATTATCAACCCAATCCACGCGAAAAAGCAACCTAAAAGCGTCGCCGCAACCGCCCGCCAATTCCAGCCGCTCGCGTATCGGTAAACGCCTTTCGTCCGATACAAATCTCCGAGATTTAAATTTTTGCGTCGAACAATCCAATAGTCCGCAATTAAGACTCCGGCAATCGAGCCGAGTCCGCCCGAATAACCGAGCAGCCACGAAAAAATATAACCGCTTGGGTCAGCCAATAATTTCCACGGCTGCATCAAAATTCCGACGATGCCGGTGATTAAACCGCCG
Organism: Pyrinomonadaceae bacterium; assembly: GCA_026785925.1. GTDB lineage: Bacteria > Acidobacteriota > Blastocatellia > Pyrinomonadales > Pyrinomonadaceae. The sequence goes on along the minus strand of JAJAZE010000141.1, from coordinate 13,517 downwards.
GTGCGAAACGAGATAAGGCGCGGAAAAGCGTTGGCGAAATCATTAGCGGGCGAGACGACGTTGGCGGCGATGTTGACCGACAAAGTGGCGACGACAATCGTGAACATCGAAACGGCGACCACGAGCGGCTGTGAAAATTGTCCGACTAATTTCACCGGGTCCCAAAGCTCGTCCGGCTTCATCTGCGGGAAAACGACGACTGCTGCCGATGTGATTAAAATTCCCATCGCGGCGAAAACAACCATCGTTGTCGGCAGCGCGATGGTTTGCCCGACAACCTGTTCGCGCTGGCTTTTTCCGAACCGCGTAAAGTCCGGCATATTCAGCGAAAGCGTCGCCCAGAATCCAATCATCGCCGTCAAACTGGGAACAAAAATCTTCCAAAATTCGCCCGCCGTTTGAAACTTTCCCGGTTCGTGCAGTAAAAACCCCACGCCGCCCGCCTGATATAAAATCCACACTAATAAAACCGCCGTCATTATTAAAACAAACGGCGCAGCCCAATTCTCGACGCGGCGCAAAAGATTCATTCCACGATAGACGACAAAAATATTCATCGCCCAGAAGATAAGAAACGAAAGCCATTCGGTCGGCGCGTGTCCGCCGACTGCGCCGCCGAGTAAATTTTGCCAATTCGGGATTATTGAACCGAAAAAAATATGAATCGCCTGTCCGCCGATCCACGCCTGAATCCCGAACCAGCCGCAGGCGACAATCGCCCGCATCAGTGCCGGAAGATTCGACCCAATCGTGCCGTAAGCCGCCCGCGCAAAAACCGGAAACGGGATGCCGTATTTCGTTCCCGGATGCGAATTGAGCAAAATCGGCGCGAGGACGATGATGTTGCCGAGCAGAATTGTCAGAAGAGCCTGCCACCAATTCATTCCCGCCGAAATCAACCCCGAAGCCATCATATAAGTCGGAATGCAGTGCGCCATCGAAATCCACAGCGCGGCGTAGTTATACGTCGTCCAATTGCGCTTTTCAACCGGCACGGGCGCGAGGTCTTCGTTATAAAGCGGACTGCGGGAAATTTCCGCTAAGACATCGGGTTTTAATTCGATTCTTCGGTCGGCGTGTTGAATTGTTTCCATAAAATTTTTATCCGCATGTGGATAATTATTCTTAGCTTTCGCTGATCAAAGCCAATAAATCATCCGCCGACAACTTGCCGCTCGAATCGGTTCCGTCCAAAAGGCTGTCAGCCAAATCGCGTTTGGTTTCGTGGAGTTTCAGAATTTTTTCTTCGACCGTATTCTCCGTCACTAAACGATAGACGGTGACGGGACGCTGTTGCCCGATGCGGTGAACGCGGTCGGTTGCCTGGTCTTCGACCGCCGGATTCCACCACGGATCGAGGTGAATAACGTAATCTGCCGCCGTCAGATTTAAACCGGTTCCGCCCGCTTTCAGGCTGATGAGAAATATCTCGCCCTCGCCGCGCTGGAAAGCGTCAATTCGTTCCTGACGAATGTGCGCGGGTGTGCTGCCGTCCAGATAATGATACGAAATCCCTTTGGATTGCAGGTAATTTTCGACAATTTTCAGGTGTTTGACGAATTGACTGAAAACCAGTGCTTTGTGTTTATTTTCCAGTAGTTCTTCCAATGTTTCGCCGAACAATTCGAGTTTGCTGCTGCCCAAAGGAATGTTTTCATTGACCAGTTTCGGATGACAGCAAGCTAATCTCAACCTTGTTAATTCGGCTAAAATTCGGAAGCGTTTATCTTTGGCTTCGCCGTCTGTGGATTCGATTTTCTCTAATGCTTCGCGGCGAATCGCTTCGTAAAAGGCGCGTTCCTCTGCCGACATTTCGACGGTCAAAACTATTTCGGTTTTCGCAGGCAAATCATCCAAAACCTGATTTTTGCGCCGCCGGAGAGTAAACGGCTTAATTAATTTCTGCAAAGTTTTGCGCGCATTTTCATCTTTGTTTTTCTCAATCGGCAGCGCAAATTTTTCGTTAAAAAACTCGTGGTTTCCGAGCAAACCCGGATTAGTGAAATTGAACAAATTCCACAGTTCGCCGAGGTGATTTTCAATCGGTGTGCCGGTCGTAATCAAACGAAAATCGCCTTGCAGATTCATCACCGTGCGCGAGCGTTTCGTGTTGCGGTTTTTAATCGCCTGCGCTTCGTCCAAGACTATCGTGGCGAAGTTTCGGCTCGTAAAAAGTTCTTCTTCCAATTGCAAAAGACTGTAACTCGTCACTAAAACATCATATTTGCCGAGATTTTCGACGGCGGCTTTTCGGTCGCCGTCACCGAAAATCTGAAAATTTAAGGTCGGGGCAAAACGCATCGCTTCCTTCACCCAATTGCGGCAGACGCTGACCGGCGCAACGACTAAAGCCGCGCCTTTTTCGGCTCTTTCAACCAGACTTGCCAACGCCATTAAAGTTTTTCCCAAACCCATATCGTCCGCCAGACACGCGCCGACACCCCAATTTGCCAGCCGCGAAAGCCAGAAATAACCGTCGGTTTGATACGGGCGAAATTCGGCTTCAAAGGTCGCGGGCAATTCGGGAACGAATTTTTGCGCGTTTTTCAATCGTTCGAGATGTTCCTTCCAAGCCTTGTCCGCTTTGAAATTTTCGAGTTCGCCGGAAAATTCTTCCAGTATTCCCGAACGCAGATTGTGCAGACGATTTTTGTCATCCAGAACGCTGCTTAAAGACTGCAAATATTTTCGCAATTTTTCCGTAATGGCGATAAACTGTCCGTCCGAGAGTTCGATAAAGTTCTTACTTTCAGCAGTTAAAAGTTTGGTCAAGTCCTGCATCGAAAGAACTAAATCTTCATTGACCTTCGCTTCGCCCGAAACTTCAAACCAGTTATTTTTGCCTTTGACGGACATCGAAAGATTCTCGAAGCCGATGTTGCCGAGAAGTTTGAGTTTCTGCCCTTTCGTCCATTCGATAACCAGTTTCCCGTTTTTGCGCGGCGTTTCCATCTCCGACATCGCCGTCAGACAGGCTTCCGCGTCAACCAATTCCCATTCGTAATTCTGGCTTTCAAATTCCGCCAGAAACGGACAAACGGCTTCGATTTCGTTGAGAAGTTTGCGCTCCGTTTTTAAATGACGTTTGGCTCGTGTCCGCACACCTTCAAAATCGGCGATGACCGATTCGATGCCTTTTCCGGGTTTAAAATAAGGTGGAATCGTGCCGAACGGTTTGACGAAAAATTCGAGGTGAAAGCCTTCATTGAGCGGCGTAATCAGCGCGTGAATGCGGTTTTCGGCTTCGACGGACGGGATATTTTCAAAATGCTCTTCCAAATCGCTCTGAATCGCCATTTTGGTCGTCAAAGGCTGAATCGCTTTGAGCAGTTTTTCACGTCCGGCGGCGGGAATTCGCAGCTTTCCCTGCTTTAAAGTGTCATACACGGCAACGTGATTTTTTGAAATCTTAACCACTTTGTAGCGCGTTTCAGTTTCTTTCTGGATGATAATTCCTTCGTCGGTAATTTTCATATCGAACGAAAGTTCGAGGTCTGCGCCGATTTGTTTGATCACTAAATTCGGCTCGGCGTGATTTAGCCGCACACTGCTCGACGGATTCTTTTTAAGAAACAAAAACGGATGTTCGACCAGCGTTTCAATCGCTTTCTGCCAATCGAACTCAAACTCGTAACCGCTGTAATAATAACCGCTTTGAAAACTTTTCAGAGAAGTTTTGACGACCGCCGCATCCTGCTCGCTCAGATTTTTGACATCGCGCTCATGCAGCCTCTTCAGCGCGATATTGCGTCCGTCCGTCCAGCCTTTTTTGCTGTATTTCTGCTCGACCGGCTGAATTTCCCGGCTTTCAAAATCCAGTTGCCACGCGACGCGCGTTTCGTCAATTTTGGCTTTCGATTCGGTTACTGCGCCGCTTTTGTGAGCGATCATTTCCAGCGTGTTGAGCGCGCGTTCCCAATCTTCGAGCTTCGGAATAATGTTTCCGACCGGCTCGAAATTCAGTTCGGTTCTGAGTTGGTCGCAATGACCGGAAGAGTCGGCATCGCTTTTTATCTTCAACAAGTTAGCGATTTCAAATTCGATCCAGCGATAACCCGACTCGGCGGCGGTGCGGGCAAAGGTCGCCGCATAGTTCGGTGTTTTAAAACCCGGAACAATCGCCGTCACGATAATGCGAAGGAATTTTTCGGCAAAATCATTGGAACCGATTTGCGAATAAGCCGTTCCCGCCAATCGGTCGTTGTTTTTGAGAAAATATGAAACGGTGCTGACGGCTCGGTGAACGGTCGTTTCGGGATAGTTTTTCAGCGCGAAACTGCCGTAATCTTCGGCAAATTTGTGAAATTTCGATTCGTCGGTTTTATAGAGTGCCAAGCCGTAAAAAAATAACTGCCAGTTGGCGGGAAAACCTTTTTTCCTGGAAAAGATTTTTCGCCAGAGTTTGACGGCTTCTTCGTAAATTTTGACGGACTTTTCAAAATCTTTTTCCAGAAACGCGATGGTTCCGGCGGAGATTATTTTCCCCAAAGTATCGGGTTCACCGATGAGCTTTGCGGCTTCGACAGTCTCACCTCGAAACAGCAGGTCTTCGATTTTGTATCCTTTAATAACCGGAAACTCGTCGAGCTGATGTTTATCAACAAAATCCCAAAGCTCTCGCGCGGATTCGGATTTTTTAATCGCCCTATCAAATAAAGCGGGAATCAAATCGGCTTGAAATGCTTGATCGAACTCTTCGAGAAAATCTTTTTGAAACGGATTCGAGAATATCTGAACGACAATTTCAGCGGCACTTTCGGTAATCTCGCTTTCCACAATTCGCTGAAAAATTTGAACGCTTTTCTCAAACTGCCGCTGATAAATGCTCAACCGGTAATCGCGCAAAAGCCTGAACTTTCGCCGCTCGCCGCTGTATGACCAGCGCGAAAACTCTTCCGCCCCGAACTCGGCTTGGATGACTTCGACGGCTTCCCGAAACCATACTTCGCGCACCGCCTCGCGCATCAGAAATTCCCTGAGGCGTTCGTCGGCAATCTCGAAACCGCTTCCCCAAAACTCTTTGATATTGTGAAGAACGCCTTTGTGAATAAAGGAATTTCGCAAAAGTGAAACATATTGCGCCGAATACCCTTTGCCTTCAGGCGTTTTTAACTCAAGGACTTTTAATAATTTATGAAACTCGTGCGCCGTCAGCGGCTCCCAAAATATCGCCAGACACTGCAAAATCCTCCGCTCATTCGGCGAAATGTCCTTTAACTTTTCTTCCAAACCACTCATAAATAAATCTTCCTTAAAAAGCTAAGATTAACGACAAATTAAATCGCCGACAAATCGTAAAAACCAATAAATCGCTTGATCTTTCGTAAAATCGCCGGATGTTTCGATCAATTTTTTAACTCTTTCGTGTCAGCAACATTGATTGCCAAATTTCGCAGATCAACGGCTTTTTTCGCATTATTCGTCAGCAAAACACCCGACTTGACTTTTAACTCCGTCAAGATTTCCGCCGCCGAGCGAAAACTTCGGGCATCGGCTTCGTAACCGGCTTTTTTATACGCCTCACTTTGGCTGAGTCCGGCTTGCTTGTGTTCGATACTCGCCATCAAAGCCAGATGCCCGTTACCTTTTCCTTCCTGTTCGAGATAAATAATGATGCCTTGTTCTTTTTGCTCGATTAAAGATTGGGACGTTTCCATTTCTTCCCGACACTCGCATTCGATACTGTTAAAAACGTGCGCGGAAATGCAGCTTGAATGAATTCTACAAAAGACATTTTCCTGAGCTTCGACATCACCCGTCACCAGCGCGATTGATTCCGACTGCCCGTCATAATAAAGAATCTCCCGAAAATTTCCAAATTTGGTTTTTAATTCTCTTTCAGCAAGTCTAATATTCATTTTCCTCTTATCGCATTTTGTGTTTACGTTATAAACAGTTTATTTACCATCGCTTAAATCTTCTTAAATCTTCAGGCAAGCTCAGAGCTTCAGAAATTGTAAATTTGAGCTATCTTGCCGTCCTTCCTTAGCCTAAAAGAAAACCAATAGAGATTACCGCCTAAACCTACGCGATAACGTAAGAGGTAATTATCGCCTGCGTCTTCGCGGTCTGAAAAAGTAAAAGAAGTCAACGCGCCGTGAAATGCCGCCCATTGCCAAAACCCTTTCCCGGTGGATGTTTTCAGAAAAAGGCGCATCGGCAGCGTAAACAAATCCGCATCGTGTTTGCCGTTTAGCAGATTGGACATCGCTTCCTTCAATTTCAGCGTGGTCATTGCATCGGGGTCTGTTTTTCCTTCCGGTCGTTTGAGTGCCGGAACATACATTCCGGCAATATCAATGGCAAGATGGTCGAGGAATCTGTCGGAGTGATTGCTCAGAATAATAATTGTTAATTTGTCGTTCGTAAATCGGTAAATTACCGACGAAAAGCCCGGTGTTCCGCCCGCGTGCTGAACGATTCGATGACCGTGATAGTTGTCTATAAACCAGCCGAAGCCGTAGTCAAATGAAGCTAATGCTCCGTCATTGGTTTTGGCGGGAGTCCACATTTGTTCGAGCGTTGATTTTTTCAGTAGTTTTTCGGTGTAAAGCGCAACGTCCAATTTCGCCATATCAAGGGCGGTGGACAGAATAGTTCCGGCGGAAAAAGCAATGGTCGGCAGCAGAACGGGACGATTCTCAAATTTATCATTTACCCATTCGTAGCCCGAAGCGCGTTTCGGAACAATCGGTCGCGTATCTGTGCTGCGTGTGGAAGTCATACTGAGCGGCTTAAAGATACGCTCGTCCAAAAATTGGTAATAAGATTTGCCGCTCGCTTTTTCGATGATGAATCCGAGCAGATAATAACCCGTATTGTCATACGCCCAAGTTTCGCCCGGCTCGAACTCCGACGGCAGTTTGAAAAAGTCTTTCAGGACTTCTTCGCGTGTCGGCGTGGTTTCAAAAGAAAGGTTGGTTTTGAAGCGGTTGAGATAACCCGGCACGGCAACGTGATTTTGAATGCCCGACGTATGGCTCAGAAGATGCCGAACGGTGATTTGATTCCAAGCCGTCGGCGCGTCCGGAAAATATTTTGAAATTTTATTATCAAGACGGACTTTGCCTTCCTCGATTAGCATCATTACGGCGGCGGCGGTGAACTGCTTGGTTATCGAACCGATTTCGTAAACGGTTTTCGGAGCGGCGGCAGAATTCGCTTCGATATTAGCAAGCCCGTAGCCTTTCGTTTTGACAATTCGCCCGTCGCGGACAACAGCGAGCGAAATGCCGGGAATATGCAAATTACGCATCTGCGTTTCGATGTAACTGTCAACTTCATCAGCCTTCACCGAAACCGATACGCAAAACATCAGCGTCATGACAAAGACAATTATTTTGTGGTCATATATCATTGTGTTATTAAACATTGACGCAAGTTCTGCGTTTCAAAAGTTGCCCGTCTCCGCTTTTGTTTCTGCCGGTATAAATTAACCTTTTACGGCTTCGACAATGCTGAAAGGCGAGCGCGTCGGGATAATTCTGGTCAGGTTAAAGCCGGATGATTCGAGCAGTTTTCGATACTCGGCTTCGGTGCGTTCTTTGCCGCCGGTGGCGATCAGCATCTGAACGTCCATAACTTTTGACGGACTTGGCGCGTTGCCTTCCGGGACAACTATTTCGACAATCAGGACTTTACCTTTTTCGTTCATAGCGAGATGAATGTTTTGCAGAATTTTAATGCTTTCATCGTCGTTCCAATCGTGAATAATGTGCTTCATCGTGTAAATGTCCGCGCCCGCCGGAACGCTTTCAAAAAAATCACCCGGAACAAGTTCAACGCGGTCGTTGATGCCTTGCTTTCTAAGCGACTCGACCGCGCCGTCAATGACCGTCGGTTGGTCAAACAAAACGCCCTGCAAATGCGGATTCGCTTTCAAAATCGCGGCAAGCAAAAAGCCGTGACCGCCCGCGATGTCAACCAGTTTGCCCGCGCCGGAAAAATCATAAGCCTCGACAATCGGCGGAACAACCGATGAAGAAAGATTGACCATCGCGCGGCTAAACAACGCTTCGTCTTCCGGGCTACTCGCCAGAAACTCGAAAAGCGGTGTGCCGTGAGCTCTCCCCTGGGCGGTTTCGCCTGTTTTGACGCTGTGCCTGAGTTCGCCGTAATTGCGCCAGTTCCATTCTTCACCCTGCATAATCGCCACGTCGCGCATCGAGTTCGGCGCGTCCTCGCGCAGCAGTTCGGCAATCGGCGTAAGCTCAAACCGCTGGTCGGCAGTTTCCGAAAAAATGTCGACGCTCGCCAGAAGTCGAAGAACACGATACAAGGACGGCGCGTGCGTTTCCGTTGCGGCGGCGAGTTCTTCAGCGGTTCGCGGTTTTTCGCCGAGTAAATCGGCAATGCCGAATTTTGCCGCAATTGAAAGACTCTGCTGCATCAATCCGCCGAGTATCATTTGCGGCAAAACCGCTTTGGGCGGAAGCGGCGGCATTGCTGTTTTGTTTTCATTATTCATATTTTTATCTATCTCCTTTTTTCAAATGTTCACACAAGTTCCGCGTTTCAAAAACTGCCCGTCGCCCGTTTTGCCTTTGTATTTACCTTTTGTTTCGATTTATTTCTTTTCCGACGCGGCTGCATATTGTGGTGGCGTGCAATCTCTTCTTTAGTAAACCTGAGAAAACGCGCCGCGTTGTTGTAGAAAATATCGCGCTTTTGCCGCGCGGTTAAAAACCTCGCCTGTTCGATGGTTTTGATGGCAGGCTCAATCACTCCTGCCCAAACCATCTGGTCTGAGCCGAACATCACACGCTCGCCGTATCCGCCTTCAACGATTGCTTTCAGATACCTGTAAAAAGCGGCTCGCGGTTCGACGCTGGCAATCGGGCTGACTTCGACATAAACCTGCGGGTAGTTGAACAAAACCGCCAGCAAATCATCGAGCAGCGGATAACCCATATGCATAATGTAAATACGCAGTTTCGGATGGCGGACAAGCACTTCTTCAAGCGTCAACGCGCTTTGCAGACGGGCGCGGAATTTACTGTTTCCGAGATAAACTTCGCCCGGACCGCCGCCGCCAATGTGAATACCGACGGGAATTTCCAGTTCCTCCGCCAACGCCCAATATGGCTCCATCCGCTCGTCGTCGGGCGCGATTCCGGCGTATTGATTCAACACTTCGCCGAGAACGGTGAAGCCGCCGCTTTTATAAAACGTGCGCATTTCGTCAGGCGACATCGGTTTATTCCTGTCGCTGCTCATGACGGTAGTCGCGCGGTCGAGCCGAAAGTCTAAACCCGCAATAAAACGCCCTGGCGCGGCATCCATCCACTTTTTGACGAGTTCCGGCTTTCCGCCGAGCATCCCGACAATGTTGTATTTTTTCATCACGGCGACGGTTTGCTCGAAAACCTCATCATCCGTTTTTGGAGACCAAACCGGATTTTTGCAGGTCGGAAATTTGCTCAGGGACTCTTCCAAAGATTCAGCCTGATTCCACAAAGGCATTTTCTCAACCGGCGCGCACATCGGCAGGGGCGGCGGACCGTAATGGTCGGCTTTCCGCGCGTGCATGTGCATGTCAATAATCGGCAGACGTTTTTGCGGCAACGCATCTGCTGTCAGTATAAAAAATATGCAAAGTAAAATGATGTGCTGTGTTTTGTTGACCATAAGCATTTTTAATCGTTGGAGAATTATTTATTCAGTAAGTTTTTACTGACATATCGAGACGTAATAAAATCTCTTCTAAATTAAATCTCTACACATTGACGCACGTCCCGCGTTTCAAAAATTGCCCGTCGCCTGCCTTTCCTTTATGCTCGCCGCCGACAATCGCGCCGTTTCCCTGAATAAATTATCTCTCGGGCATTTAATCTTTTCTATTTACAGACTTTTTTTCTTTAACCACGCCTCTTGTTTTCGGCGAATTTCCGCGTCGTGTTTGAATGATGCGTCGTCAATGCTCACATTCGGGGCACTTTTTTTCATTATGTCCGCGTATCGCGGAATTGTTCGGTCGTCGAGTCCGTCGAGTATTTTCAAACCGTATACAATTGCCAGATTGCTGACCGCCTTGAAATCATCTTGGTAATAATCGGCGCGGGCAAGGCGCGGCGCGGCAAAGTAGCCGAGCCAATCGTCTTTTCTCGCAATTTGAATTAAATCTTCCATTGTTTTGCCGAAAAATGTTTTCGCTTTTTTATAATTTGGATTCACAAGGTCTGGACGCAGAAACAGCATACTGCTCGTTTCGCCCATTCCGGCGTGAATGGCAAAACCTTCTTCGCGGCGTTCTTCTTCGGTGCGCTTATCTTCGCCGCCCGCAAAAACCGGCATCAATCCGGTGATATTGACCATTCGACCATTGTATTCGTCTCTGAAATAATCTCCGGCTTGGTCTAATGCCCGATTGTGATTTGGTCCACCGTGTATATGAACGATGAATACCCACTTAAACTTTTGCTCGCCGAGTTCGGTCGCCAAATCCATAAAAACCGAACGCAACGTATCAAATCTGACGGCGTAAGTGCCGGGAAAACTAAATTTGCCCCCGATGACATTGGCGCCGCTATTGCCGAGCGGAATCGTCGGAAAAACAACCACCGTCCAGCCCGGTCGAGCGGCAATGGCTTTGGAAAGATCTTCAGTAATTCGTTCATTCAAATACCCGTCAGTAAATGACGGAAGATACGGACCGTGTTCTTCCAAAATGCCGCCGGGCAAGATGACGACGGTTTTCTCTTTGTTCAAGTTGCGAATCTGTTCGGTGTTCATTTCCGCAATGCGGTAGATTTGAGCATCTGCCGCGAGCGCTAAAAAAAACACGCCGATTATTGATAAAAATCCAAGTCTCACAATGATTCTCCTTTTGATTTAGCTAATTTTTTTCAAATATTCACGCAAGTTCCGCGCTTCAAAAATTGCCCGCTGGCAGCCTTTCCTTTATGCTCGCCTTTCGTCTATTTATTTCGCTCACGACGCAAGTTGTATGTCACGTGGCGTGTATCGTCTACACATTTGAGTTACTTGCTCTGCGGAAAATAAAAAGCGGCGATTTCATTTGCCATTTCGCTGATTGTAAATCCTTCCTGGTCGGCGTTGCTCAACACGATGACCGTAACTTTGTCGTCAACAAAGCGCGTGAAGGCAGTTGCAAAACCCAATCCGCCGCCTCCGCTATGCCCGACGCGCCTTCGCCCTTGATACGGCGTTAAGCCGAAACCTAAACCGTAAGAGGCGACGATTTCGCCGTTGTTTAGCTTGGCACTCGTCCACATTTGGTTGAGTGTGGCGCGTTTGAGCAGTTTTTCCGTATAAAGGGCAGCATCTAATTTTGCCATATCGAGAACGGTGGAAACCAATCCGGCGTTGGAAAATTCGTTGATTTCAAAACGTGTGGCATGGCGAAAAGAGCCGTTCTGAAAGTTGTAACCGTCAGCGCGATTCGGGATAAGCTCCGTATAGCTGATAAGCCGCGTATCGCTCATTCTGAGCGGCGTGAACATTCGCTCGCGCAAAAACTGTTCGTAAGTTTTGCCTGAAACTTTTTCAATCAACATTCCGAGCAAATAATAACCGGTGTCGCCATATAACCAACGCTCGCCGGGCGCGAAATCGAGCGGCAAGCAGGCTACTTCTTTCAATACGTCAGTCTGGTTGTAATCTCGCACGTCTTTTCCTACCGGACACGGAATTTTTTCATGAGTGGTAAAACTACTGATTCCCGAAGTGTGATTAAGAAGTTGGCGAACCGTAACTGCGTTCCACGCGGCGGGCAAATTTGAAAAATGTTTTGAAATCGGGTCTTCGAGCGAAATTTTACCCGTTTCAACAAGCATCATTGTCGCCAAAGCCGTAAAGGTTTTCGTAATCGAAGCAATCGAATAATTCGTTTTTTTGGTAGCCGGAACATTCAATTCAAGATTCGCCATTCCATAGCCTTTGGCAAGAATGATTTTCCCGTCGCGCACGACGGCGAGCGACAAGCCGGGAATATTTTTAGATTTCATTTTCTCGCGGACGAACAAATCAACTTTTTCGGTTTGCCGTCTGGCTTGAATATCAGAACTGCTTTGAGCCGAAACCGTTGCCATCATCGCAAAAGCGATTAACAAAATTTTAGATAGAGTTTTCATTTATATCTTCCATTTATGCGTTCTCTGGGAGCAGCTGTTAAATTTTCCAGATTAATATTAAATATTCACACAAGTTCCGCGCTTCAAAATTTGCCCGTCGCACGTTTTTCCCGGCGGTTATCGAATCGCAATACAATTTATTTTTCCGCGATTTCAGTTGATTGTTCGGCGGCTAATTGCCAGCGTCCGCTGCGTTTAACGAAAACGGCGGTGTATCTTTCCGCGAACGAGTAATTTTTGCCTTCGCCGATTATCTCCGCCTTGAAACGTCCCGTCACGATTGCCGTTTTGCCGTAAATTTTAACCCGCACGTCGTCGCTTTTGCCGGAGACGAATTTTATTTTTCGCGTGTTTAGTTTTTCAATCTCCTGCGCTTTATTGAAAACCGCGCCTTTGAAATCGGTGAAAACAAATTCGTCCGCGACGATTCGCCCGTAAGCGGCGGCATCGCGGCTGACGATTGCCGCGTCAAACGCTTCGTTCGCCTGCAAAACTTCGCGCTCGGCTTTGTTGTTCGCCGTCTGCCCAAAAGCGAAAAGCGGTAAGCTGCACAAAACGATTGTCAGCCAAATAATTTTTTTCATAAAAATTCAAATTTTCACGCATTCGCCGCGCTTCAAAAACTGTCCGTCGCCCGCTTTGCCTTTGTGTTCGCCGTTTTCAATTACGACGCGCCCGCGCGATAAACAATTTGATTATTCAGGAAAAGCCAGTCGTTTTAATCTCGCAATCAAATCGTCCAAGTAACCGCGAAGTTCAATCGCTGAAACGTCGCCCGGCGGTTTTAAATCATCACCAAACTTAATCTGATTCAAAACCCAAGCCAGTTGCGCGGCGGTTAAGCCCGTGTCTTTGCGTTGTGCGGCGGAAAGCGCAGATTCAAGATTAAATCCCGCTTTTTCGAGTTCGCGCACGTCAGCCAAATCCCGAATCTCCGAACGCGAAAGCAACGCACAAAGTTTATTTGCCAAAATATCTTCAGGTGAATCAACGCGGATTCCGTTAATTACCGGCTTTTCCGGCGAAATCTGAAAAACATATTCCCGAATCAAATTAACGATAATCGCTTTCTCTCAGCGTCGAATCAGTAAACGGCGAAAATCGGGCGAAGTTTGGATTGATTCAACGCTTGCGTTTAACTCTCTGGCAACTTCATTAACCAGCCGAAAACCGTTTTCAATCTCATTCTCAAGCGTGAACAAATCAAGGTCGTGTGTTTCACGATGTCCGAAATAAAAGCCGACGAGAGCCGCGCCGCCCGACAGAAAAAAGCGATTCTCGCGTTTGAAAAACTCGCGCAGAAAGTCTTTCTGCAAATTGTTTAAGGCTTTATCTATTAAGCAAACCCGCCTTTTCCCAAGATTCAAACAAAAACTTCCAAAACTCGCGCCGCCGTCCGAGATGCTTTGAAACTTGCGCCCAATT
>JAJAZE010000140.1 GCA_026785925.1 Pyrinomonadaceae bacterium | reverse complement strand
TTCGGCAAAAAAGTAATTTTGAATTATCATACAGGCGAAGCCGAAACGCATCTGAAAAATTGGCGGCTGACCGCTCAACCGACGATGAAAATGTTCGACAAAATCGTCGTGCCGTCACAGTTTTTGATTGATGTTTTCGCCCGCTTCGATTTGAAAGCCGAAGCGGTTTTCAACTTTGTCGAGAGCGAAAAGTTTAAGTTCAGAAAGCGAAATCCGCTCGAATTAGTCTTTTTATCCAATCGTAATTTTGAGGCGCATTATCAAGTCGGCGACGTTCTGCGCGCTTTTCGTTTGATTCAAAACAAATTTCCGGCAGCGCGACTGATCGTTGCCGGTTACGGAAGCGAAGAATCTTTTTTGAAAAAGCTCGCCGCCGAATTAAATTTGAAAAACACGGAATTTGTCGGACGTATCGAACCGGCGGAAATGCCGAAATTTTACGATCAAGCCGATATTTATTTGAATGCGTCGGTGGTTGATAATATGCCGCTCTCGATTATCGAAGCGTTTTCGTGCGGTTTGCCGGTGGTTTCGACCGACGCTGGCGGCATTCCGTATTTGTGCGAAAACGGTGAAACGGCATTGCTCGTTGCCGCGAAAGATTACGAAGCGTTGGCGCGGGAAGCGATCCGGCTGATTGAAGATAACGATTTGGCGCAAAAAATAATTCACACAGCCCGCCAAAATTGTGTAAAATACTCTTGGGCGAATGTTCGCGGCGAATGGCTCAACATTTACCGGCAGTCAGCATCAGAAAAAATCCAGCCTCGATAAAATCTAAAGAATCTAAAGAATCTAAAAAACCTTTTTTGAGATGAACGGCAATAAACTGAAAGTTGTGATATTGACTCACGGCGGCGCAAACCGTCTGCTCGAACTGCTCGCCGCGCTTGAAGAAATCGAGATTGCCGGAGTCTACATCGAAACCGTGACCGAAACGCCGCGAAATTTAATGGAAAAACTAAAGCGTTCGATTCGTTACGACGGCTATTCGGCGACGTTTAAGAAGTTTTCAGCCAAATTTTTCGGCGGCGCAAACGGCGGCGCGGAAGAATTGAAAACGGTTCGGGAAAGCCAGAAAGAATTGGAAGAAGCGGCTGAAAAATTGAAAATCCCGGTTTATCGAGTGGAAAATTACCACGCTGAACCGGCGATGAATCTACTTCAAAAAGCGGACGCGGATTTGGGCATTCTCTACGGCACGAACATTATCAAGGAAACGGTTTTCTCGATTCCGAAACGCGGCTCGATCAACATTCATCAAGGTCTCGCGCCGATTTATCGCGGCGGTCCGACGGTTTTTTGGGAACTTTATAACAATGAGCAGGAAATCGGAATCACCGTTCATTACGTCGCGCCCAAAGTTGATACGGGCGACATAATTTTGCAAAAAACTCTGCCGCTTCGCTATGATTTTTCGCGCTACGGATTAAATTATGAAAATTTTTTGGATGATTTTCGCGCCGCGTTAAAAGAGCCGTCGGCGCAGTTGACTGCCGAAGCCGTCGGTTTAATCGCCGCGTTAAAAGAGCCGCGCACGAAACAGGATACGACCGTCGGCAAACGCTATCGGCTGCCAACAAAAGCCGAAAAAGACGCGCTGCGGCGTGTTTTAAGACGACGGCAAGTTGAGCGTTCAGAGTGAACACTTTAGTTTATCCGTCCGCCGCGCTTCGCTGGCGAACAACACGCTGAAGCGTGAACTCTGAACAAAATTAGGAAATTCCATTGAAAAAAAATTTACTCAAAACAATTTACAATTTCGGCGGATTTGCCCCGTTTCACTGGCTGAACCGCGAGAAGATTTTGATTTTGATGTATCACCGGTTCAGTCGTGAGACTAATCCGTTCAAAATTTCGAGCGCGGAATTTGCCGCGCATCTCGAATATCTCGCTAAACACAATCGCGTCTTGTCTTTGGCGGAAACAGTCGCGCTTCTGAAAAACGGAAAAACCCTGCCGCCGAACACGACGGTGATTACGATTGACGACGGTTACGCCGACGCTTTTGAAATCGCGTTTCCGCTGCTGAAAAAATTTAATCTGCCCGCGACGCTGTTTGTCGTCACTGATTTTGCAAACGGAAAATGCTGGCTCTGGACGGATTTGATGCGCTATGTTTTAACGGCGACAACGCGGGATTTTATAAAAATCGAATTTGAAATCGGGGAAAAAATCGAAGTTGAATTGACGAACAAAAATCAGCGAATAGAACTTGCGGCGATAATCAATTCGCGTCTGAAAAAAATGCCGGACAAAGAAAAAGATTTGAAAATCAAAAAAATCGCCGCCGATTTAGCAGTCGAAATTCCCGCGCTGCCGACTGCCGAATACGCGCCGATAAATTGGCGGCAAGCGCAGGAGATGGACGCATCCGTTTTGAAAATCGAATCGCACACGGCGACGCATCCGATTTTGACAAATATCAACGAAACGCGGCTCGATTTTGAACTAAACAGTTCCAGAGTAAATTTGGAAACGGTTTTGAATAGAAAAAGCGAACATTTTTGCTACCCGAATGGTTCCCTCAACGAAACGGTTTGGCAAGCGGTGAAAAATAACGAATATCAATCGGCGGTGACGACCGAATACGGATTTAACGGCAAAGAAGCGAATCCGTTTTTGCTCAAGCGAATTGACGCGCCCGCCGCGATTGAAAACTTTGCTCAAAGCGTCAGCGGTTTTGAAGCGTTTAGAAAATCGTCGTCCTGACGGCAATCGGTCAAAGCCGTCAACCTGTCGGCGTTCCATAAAAATAAAATGTGCGGAATTAACGGAATAGCTTTCTCAAGCGGTTCAAAAAAACAAATAAATAAAGCGATGCTCGCCGCGATGCGCGATGTGATTTTGCATCGCGGACCTGACGACGCGGGTTTGTTTGCCGCCGGAAACGTCGGACTCGGACACCGCCGTTTAGCCATCGTTGATGTCGCGCACGGACAGCAGCCGATGTTTAATCAGGACAAATCGTGCGTGATTGTCTATAACGGCGAAGTTTATAATCACGCCGATTATCGCGCCGCACTCGAAGCCAAAGGTTGCGAATTTCAAACGCATTGCGACACGGAAACGATTCTGCATCTTTACGAAAAATACGGCGCGAAGTGCGTTGATTATCTGCGCGGAATGTTCGCGTTCGCCGTTTGGGATGACCGAAAAAAAGAACTTTTTATCGCCCGCGACCGGCTCGGTGTCAAGCCGCTTTATTACGTTCACGATGCGGACGGAAATCTGTTTTTCGCGTCGGAAATCAAAGCGATTTTAGAGACGAAAGCCGTCACGCCCGAACTCAATTACGCGGCTCTGCCCGATTATCTGGCAAATCACGCGACGTGCGGCGACGAAACGCTTTTCGCCAACGTCAAACGGCTTCCAGCCGGACACACTCTGACTTGGAAAGACGGCGCGATTCGCCTCGAAAAATTTTGGGATTTGCAGTTTGAGCCGAAACTAAACGGCGCGAAACGCTCCGATCAGGATTGGACGGCGGAATGGTTCGAGCTTTTTCAAAAAGCCGTCGAGATGCGTTTGATGGCGGACGTTCCGCTCGGAATGTTTCTGTCGGGCGGCATTGATTCGAGCGCGATTGCGGCGGTGATGTCGAAGCTGGTCGCCGAACCGATCAAGACTTTTTCCGTCGCTTTTGCCGAGCGCGAAGCCAATGAATTCGAGTTTGCGCGGCTCGTCGCAGCGGCTTTTAAAACCGAACATCACGAAATAATCGTCTCGCCCGAAGAATTTTTCGCAGCGTTGCCGAAATTGATTTGGCACGAAGACGAACCGCTCGCCCATCCGTCGAGCGTCGCGCTGAATTTCGTTTCACAGTTGGCGAGTCAACACGTCAAAGTCGTTTTGACCGGCGAAGGCAGCGACGAAACTCTTGCCGGTTACGGGCGTTACGCGAAAACTTTGCTGAACCTGAAATACGGCGAAACGTATCACAAATTTGCGCCGAAATCGGCGCGTGAGTTTGTGGCGGAGAGAATCGAAAATTTGCCGCTCGATTCAAAAGTCCGGCATAAACTGCGAAAAAGTTTTTTCTCAATCGAGCCGAATATCGAAAATATCTACTTTGACAACTTCGCCGTTTTCCCGCGAAAGATGCAAAGTGAAATGTTGTCTGACGAAACGCGGGCGCGAATCGGTTCGCATATCAATCCATACGCCGCGATGCAGGGATTTTTTGATTCGGCGGAGACGACGAATCTGCTTGACCGAATGCTCTACGCCGACACGAAAACTTATCTGCACGAACTTCTGATGAAGCAGGATCAAATGTCTATGGCGGCTTCGATTGAGAGTCGTGTGCCGTTTCTCGATCACAAATTGATGGAGTTTTCGGCGCGAATGCCCGACAATTTGAAACTGCGCGGAAAAACGACAAAGTTTGTTTTGCGCGAAGCGATGCGCGGAATTCTGCCCGACGAAATTTTAACGCGCAAAAAAATGGGCTTTCCCGTGCCAATCGGCAAATGGTTTAGAAATGAATACAAACATTTGATTGACGAATTCGTTTTGTCGGAACGCGCACTTTCACGCGGTATTTTCAAAGCCGACTTTATACGAAATTTAGTTGAACGCCATCGGAAAGGCGAAAATCACGACGAGCGGCTCTGGGCTTTGCTCAATTTTGAAATATGGCAGCGGCAATTTTTGGAAAATGAAAAGTAAAAATGCAGAAGCCCGCACGTAGTAAGGGCGAAACATCATAACTGATGTTACGCAGCCAATGTTTTTTCGGGCTTTGCCCGCCGATGTGCGGAAAGGCTCCGCCTTTCCGGTCGTTATTCTCTTAATTTTTGAGGCTGTGCCGCCACCGTGAGGCGCAGCCTCACTAAAATTAGGATAAACTCAACGGAAAGGCACAGCCTTTCCGCACATCAGGCGGCACAGCCGCATTTTTGCGTAACATCAGTTAATAAATTTACTTCGTGCGTGTTTCTGCAACTTCTTAATCCTAACTCGAAATAAAAAGTGCGAATTCTTTGGTTAAAAACAGAACTGCTTCACCCGATTGA
>JAJAZE010000139.1 GCA_026785925.1 Pyrinomonadaceae bacterium | reverse complement strand
GTTGTCTTTAACCGGACAACGCCTTCTTTTTGTTTTGCAATCAAATATCCTGTATATTTTCATAAACTTATGGCGAAAAAAGGTTCTATTCTGGTTTGCGACGACGAGGAAATAATGCGCGACGTTTTGGAGACGATTCTGGCGGGCGCAGGTTACAAGGTTGATTTGGCGAAGACGGGCGAAGAAGCGGTCGAGGCGTATGAGCAGAAAAATTACGATGTCGTTTTGATGGACGTTTCGATGCCCGGAATGGGCGGTTTGAGCGCACTCGAAGCGATTATCCGAATGGATTCGGAAGCCGTGATTTTGATGATTACCGCCTACGCGACTTTCGACACGGCGGTTTCCGCGTGGGACAAAGGCGCGGCGGGCTGCATCCGCAAACCTTTTCAAAACGAGCAAATTCTCGCGCTCGCGGCACGCGGCATCAAGCAGCGGCGCAAGGAAGAAGAACGTGTTTCACTGCGGCAGGCGATGACGCGCTCGGTGAAACGCGACGCGATTATCGGGCGTTCGGAGCAGATGGAGAGCGTCTTTCGGCTGGTTGAAAGAGTCGCTCCGGCGCGTTCGACCGTGTTGGTGACGGGCGAATCGGGGACCGGCAAAGAGTTGGTCGCCAAATCAATTCACGAATCTTCCCTGCGTGCCGACAAGCCGTTCGTCGTCGTCAACTGCTCGAACATTCCGTCGGAACTGCTCGAATCGGAACTTTTCGGGCATACGAAAGGCGCGTTTACGGGCGCGGTCGCCGCCAAAAAAGGTTTGTTTGAAGTCGCCGACACCGGCTCGATTTTCCTCGACGAGATCGGCGATTTGCGCCCTGAAACGCAGGTCAGACTGCTGCGCGTGATTCAGGAACGCGAATTTACGCCGCTCGGCGAAACCACGCCCGTTAAAGTTGACGTGCGAATCATCGCCGCGACGAATGTTGATTTGAAGGAAGCGGTCAAGAACGGTACTTTCCGCGAAGATTTGTATTATCGCCTGTCGGTTGTGCCGATTGAATTGCCGCCGCTGCGAATCCGGCGCGAAGACATTCTGCCGCTCGCGCAGCATTTTATCGGCAAATACAACGATGAAAATTTGAGAAAAATCAGCGAAAATATGTCGCCGGAAGTTCTCTCGCTGCTCGAAAATTATTATTATCCGGGCAACGTCCGCGAGCTTGAAAATATCATCGAACGCGCCGTCGTTATTGCGCCGACCGACGAAATCACCGTCGAATGTCTGCGCCCGGAAGTGCGCGATCCGAATCTGGCGCGGCAGATGATTCAAGAAGGTGAAGGCGCGTCCGACGATATAGACATTTCGCGCGGCGTAAATTTTTATGACGAAGTGCGCCGCTTTGAAACCGATTTGATTCGCCGCGCTCTCGATCAAACCGGCGGACACCAATCACGCGCCGCCCGTCTGCTTGGCTTAAATGCAACCACGCTCAACTCGAAAATAAAAAGCTATAACATTTTGCTGAGAGTTTAAGAACAGTTCGTTTGAAGTTAAATTTGGGTTATTTTATTTGATAAAGTAAAAAGGCGGCGACGCCCGAAGTCGCCGCCTTTTTACCTTTGCCTTGTGAGAGGATGAGATCATTCGGGAAAAGGGGAATCCCGAAACTTTTATAGTCCGTTTCCGCTGTCGAGTCATATCATTTTTGATATTGCCGACTCGTGTTTCTCCGGCTTTCACAATCTTATTAGCGATCAATGTGCCACAGGCGAAATTTAAGATAAAGCTCAATGCTCACCGGCTTTTTAAACAATCGGAGAGATTTATCGGCGGTCAATAATATCCGAAATGATATTGTTGACCGCCAAAATCAAGAGCATTTACTATCAAAAATGATAGTATTTTCTAATTATTGAAAATCGTTCGGTTAAAACTTCTGACCCGATATGGAACAAGCGGCGAATATCCGACCTAGATTGCGGGCGTTGAGCGGTGAAATCGCCGCGCCGCCGATTTTTTTAGATTTGAACGAAGGTGATTCTTTCATCTTCGGGCGCAATCTGGATGCTGATTTGCCGGTTAGAAACATCGGTGTTTCGCGTCGGCACTGCCGCATTGTCAACGCCGACGGAATTTTCAGCCTGGAAGATTTAGAGAGTCACAACGGAACTTTCGTCAACGACGCGCCGATTAAAACTCACCGGCTCGAACACGGCGACCGCATTCGCGTCGGAACGGCGGATTTCCAATTTTTACTCGATGAAAGCGACGACGCGCTCTTGATTGACGCGCAGTTTGATGACGGTACGCTCATTACAAACTCGATCATCAGAATTTTTCCGAACACCGCAGTTGAAGATTTTCCGACCGATTTGACGATTCTCGTCAAGCTCGGCAAAGCCGTCAAGGAACTGCGCGAAACGGAAGTTTTGCAGCGCAGACTTTTGGAAATCATCCTCGAATTTATTCCGGCGCGGCACGGCGCGATTTTGGCGGCGGACGAAAACGGTAATGAAAAACCTCCGATTTGTGTGCTGGCAAAAGGCGATTTTGACCACGCGCCGATGCAGATTAGCCGCACCGTTTCGCAACAGGTTCGGCACGAACAAATCGCGCTTTTGAGCAATGATTTAACCGATAAAAATCTTTCCGGCAGCGCGAGCCTGATTGCTTCGCGCGTTTCTTCGCTGCTCTGTGTGCCGCTGAAAATCGGCGACGGGAAAGGCTTGATTTATCTCGACGCGAGCGACCCGAAGGTGCGTTTTACGGAAAATCACCTCGAACAGATGACGGCGATTTCCTTTCTCGTTTCCGCCGCGCTGCAAAACGCCGAAGCACTGGAAACTCTGCGCCGGGAAAACGCCGTTCTGAAAGACAATCTGCATATCGAAACGAATATGATCGGCGAAAGCCCGCCGGTCAAAGAGGTTTTGCGCCTGATCAGCCGCGTCGCGCCGACCGACGCGACCGTGCTGATTACGGGCGAAAGCGGCACGGGGAAGGAACTCGTCGCGCAGGCGATTCACCGAAACAGTCTGCGCCGCGAAAAACTTTTCGTGGCGATCAACTGCGCCGTCCTGAACGAAAATCTTTTGGAATCCGATCTTTTCGGCTACGAAAAAGGCGCGTTCACCGGCGCGGCGGGACGCAAATCGGGCAAATTCGATCTCGCCGACGGCGGCACGATTTTCTTTGACGAAATCGGCGAACTCGCGCCGCCGCTGCAAGCCAAATTGCTGCGAGTTTTGCAGGAACGCGAATTCGAGCGCGTCGGCGGCAATCAACCGATTAAAGTCAACGTCCGCGTTTTAGCGGCGACGAACCGAAATTTGGAAGACGACGTAAAAAACGGCAGATTTCGGAGCGATCTTTTTTTCCGTCTCAACGTCGTGCCGCTAAAAGTTCCGCCGCTGCGTGAGCGCAAATCCGATATTCCGCTGCTCGCCCGTCATTTTGTCAAAAAATACAGCGAACGCTGCAATCGAAAAGTCTCCGGTTTATCGAACAAAGCGCGGGAAATTTTGCTCGCGGGCGAATGGCAGGGCAACATCCGCGAGTTGGAAAACGTCATCGAACGCGCCGTCGTTCTCGGCTCAGGCGGCGAAATCACGCCGGAAGATTTACCGGGAGAATTGGTCGGAAACGCGCCGCCGGATGAATTCCTCGGCGGCAGCGGCGATTTTAACGAGCAGTTAAAACAAGCCAAACAAAAAATAATTTTAACCGCCGTCGAAAAGTCCAGAGGAAATTTTTCAGAAGCGGCGCGGCAACTGAATATTCACCCGAACAATCTGCACCGTCTGATTCGTGACACCGGCATTAAAGATGAATTAAAGAGATTATTGGAAGATGTAAAAAATGATTAGGCATTTGCGGTTGTCGTGTTCAAAAATTTTCGATCAAAACCAAATCATTACGCAGTGCGCCACGCGCATAAACCACGCGCTTGCCGTCTTTAGACCAATCGAAGGAAAAGATTCGGTCGGCGGTGAAGTCCGTTATTTTCTTCGGCTCACCGCCCGCTACGGCTTGCGTCCAGACGTTTGAAACATCACCGGCGGCGGCGATGTAAGAAAATTTCTGACCGTCGGGCAGCCAGCGAATCGTTGCCGAAAGACCGGGCGCACTGAGAATGCCGGAAGGCTTGAAGGTTTGCAGAATATCACCGTCGGCGGCGGAAACCAGCGCGAGCAGCGTCGGTGATTCGAGCGTTTCGCCGCGCGTCAAACAGACGATAAATTTACCGTCGGGCGAAATTGCCGACCCGTAAGTTTGCTCTCCGGTCAACGGCGACGGCTCGGCGCCTTCGATAGAAACTTTCCAGAGCAGCGGTCGCTCGCCGGTTCTCGAATAAATCACGAACTTGCCGTCGGGCGTGATGTCCGGCAACTCTTCGCCGCCCTGATCGGTTAACTGTTTCGCCTCGCCGCCGTTGGAATTCATTCGCCAAATGTGCGGAGTGCCGGTGCGCGACGAAACGAAGACGATGTATTTCCCGTCGCCCGAAGCCGCCGGAAAATCGTCCGCCGCTTCTTCAAAGGTCATTTGCTGCGGTTTACCTTCGGCGGCATTGATCGTCCAAATGTCCCGGTTGCGGCTCTCGGTCGAAACATAGATAATGCGCCCGTCAGCCGACCACAAAACGCCGCCGAGACCGTCGTAATTGCCGCCTGGAAGCGGTTTCACCGAATCCGGCTGGTCGGTCGAAGCCGTATAAAGTTTCGAGTTTTTCTCATAAACCACGGCGAGCAGCCGCGTCGAATCTTTGTTCAAACTCAAATTGTAATAATCGGATAATTCGCTGGTGACGTTCTGCGTTTTTCCGGTCGAGCGGAAAATTTTGCGGATTTGAAACAATTCCGAGCCGGTTTCCGCCGCCGTAATGAGCAGTTCGTCGGCGTTGTTCGTCCATAAAACGCGCCCGACGCGCTGCCATCGCGTTTCGGTTAGATATTTCTGCTCGCCGGTTTCCGCGTTAATTTCCACGACGCTCATAAACTCGCCGCGCGGGTCAATTTTTCCGAACGGACACGCGATAAATTTTCCGTCCGGCGACCAGCTCAAACTTTCGCGCGAACTGTTGACGTAAAATTCCGGTCGCTTGCGCTCGGTCAGCACGCGCTCGCCGTTGGCTTCGACGTTTGCAATGATGATTTGATTGATTCCTTCGCGCGGATTGCTGCGAATAAAAGCATAACTTTTTCCGTCGGGCGCAAAAGAAATCGCCGAATCAACATCTTTAGCAATTTCCATCGGTGTGCCGCCCAGCAACCGAATCCGCCGCAGTCTGCCGGCTCCGTTATTAGTGAAAATTGTGTAGTAAATCCAGTTTCCGTCGGGTTTGAAAGTCAATCCGGCATAGCTTTCGGCACTTTCCGCAATCAAATTCGTTCCGATGGTTTCATTAGTTTGTCGGAGCCATAAACTCTGTTTGCCTTCGATATTCTGCACATAAACGACGAAATTTCCGTCGGGTGAAATCACCGCGTTGCTAATGTTGCCGGTCGTCGTCAACCGCGCCATCGTAATTTTTTTGGCGGGCGGCTGATTCATCAGCGGCTGATAAACGAGAAACCAACCGGCTATGCTAATTGCCAACAGCAGCATAAATCCCGCCAAAGCCGCCGATTGCCAGCGCACTTTCGTGCCGGCGATAAATAAACCGGAAAGATCATTGGTGCTGACCGACGCTGTTGAATTCGCATTAGTTACTAAAGTTTTCTGCAAATGAAACGAATTTGAGAATTGATCTTTATCCGCCGGAACGTGATTGTTTTTTCCCGCATCAAACCTGGCTTTTTTCAAAGCCGTGACAAAATCTTTCGCGGATTGGTATCTTTCGGCTTTATTTTTTTGCAGTGCCTTCGAGACTATTCGGGCGATTTCAGGCGGAATTTTGCCGTCGAGTTGAGTAATCTGTGGCAGCGGATGTTCCAGAATCGAGGCGATGACATCGCTGACCGATTCGCCGGTGAAAGGTCGGCGGAGCGTCAAAGTCTCGAACAACACGACTCCGAGACTCCAAATATCGGTCAGCGCATCAATTGGTTTGCCGCGCAGTTGTTCGGGCGACATATAATTGACCGTGCCGATAATCATTCCCGCTTTCGTCTGGATCAAAGAAGCGGTCGAGCCGTCGAAATCCGTTTCGAGATTTTTTTCCAGCCCGACGAATTTTGCCAGACCGAAATCCAGAACTTTAATGTTGCCGTCGGGCAGAACCATAATGTTTTCCGGCTTAATGTCCCGATGAACGATGCCGACGGCGTGTGCCGCCGCCAGCGCGTTGCCGATTTGAATACCGATTTCGAGAACTTCGTCGAAAGATAAATTTCGTTCGGAAATGACATCGCGCAGGCTTTTACCGTTAATCAGTTCGGAGACGATAAAATGCGAACCCTGATAGTTGCCGACCTCATAAATTGTCAGGATATTCGGATGACTCAGAGCGGAAACGGCTTTGGCTTCCTGCCGAAACCGCCGAAGTTTATCTTCGTCGTCGGTCGGTTTGAGAAATTTCAACGCAACTTCGCGTTCGAGTTCGGTATCGAACGCGCGATAAACTTCGCCCATTCCGCCCGCGCCGAGCAGCGAACGAATTTCATAGCGTCCGATTTTTGTTCCGGGTTCTAAGTTCATCTGGGAATTTTTCTGCAATGTTTCGTCGGATTTCTGGGAACAGTCGTTGAAAGTATTTTATCTCAAATAAAAATTTAATACTATCGGTTTTGATATAACCCGATTCTCGATTTTGATGGACATTTCAGAGACTTCGCGCAAAAACCTGAGCGTTTTCGCGTTTAGCTCAACCAGCGCAAAGATTGCCATTCAAATCGCCTGAAAACTTTTCCCGAAATGCTTGCTTTTTCCCAAAGAATTCGGCAAAGTCTTCACCAACGCATTAACCACAAAAATTAAATCAAAAAAGGAAGAATAAATTTATGCCAGATGGACCGGAAAATGACTTCTTTGCAACCCAGTTTGCCACTTCGATAGTTCAGGAATCGGGCGGCGGCGGAAAAACAACTTATTGGTTCGGTCGAATGCTGCGCTTTCTCGGCAGCGATCAATATGTGTTTCGCAATTTTTTTGGCACGGATTATACGGAAAAAGAATTTCGCGCTAAGTATGAAAACGGCGATTTACTCGTCAATAGATTCGACGTTTCAAACATCGTCTACGCGATTGATCCGGCGGATTCGACGCTGGCGGTCGTCACGATGAATGTTCACATCGAAGCCGTCATTGACAATCAGGCGAAGAGCGGAGATTTTACGCTCGCTCATAAAGTCAAACTCGGCTGGCAAGCCTACGCTTCGGAACTGACGGCGGCGTAATTTAACTTATATTGAAAATCCGCGCCGTCAAAAGCGGTTGGCAGTTTCGGGCGGTGCGGATTTTCTCTGACTTTTTGCGATGAAAAACTCCGCGACAAAAATCAAAATACTGCTCGTGGTCGGCGTTGTTTTGCTATTCGCCAAAATTTTATTTTTCAATGGCAAGCCCGCGCAGCCGCCCGCCGCCGCTTCGCCGTGTCCGCCCGCGACCGCGCCTTTTCCGAGTTACGACGCGCAGTTTGCGCCGAGCGATAAATGGTGTCTCGATAATCCGAACGGGCAAGTTTTTCAGTTGAGCCAGAACTATGAAGACGCAGTAAAAAGCGTTTATGAACCGTTAGCCTGGAAAAAAGTCGTCACCACGCCGGAAGACTTCAAAATTAAATGGAAGGAATATCTGTTAGCCGTTTTGACTTACGCTTACGAGGGCAATGTTGAAAATGATTGGGTCGTGCAGAGAAACACGCGGCGCAGATGGTTTCACGCGCCGTGGATGCACGCCGGTTCGACCGGCAGAGAATTTCTGCACGGCTTAACCGTCGAAAGACCTTCGTGCGCCGCCGAACTGATTGACGGCAAAATTTGCGACGACGATAAACTCTCGATTAACAATTGGGCGGTCGGCATCTATAACGAGCCGGGCGGATTTTATACCGGGCAAATTTGGCGGGAAATGCTCAAGCCGCATCCAAATCCGAAAAACTTTCCGCGTGACGGATTTCCCGAAGGAACGGTGGCGATAAAACTTTTGTTCACGCAAGCGGATTTGGATTATTTGAAAAACAGCGTCAAATGGCAGGCGGATATTTATCGCGGAGCGATGCCGCCGCAAACGATGCGCCTTTTGCAAATTGACGTGGCGGTGCGCGACGACGTTTCGCCGACCGGATGGGTTTTCGGCACGTTTATGTATCACGACGACGCGCCGCCGTTTGAATATCACGCCGCGCTTCCACCCGATAAACAAAGCTGGCTGAAAGTCGTCCCGCTCGGCTTGATGTTCGGCAGCGAAACGTCGGAATCCATACTGAATCGTCAAGTTCCCGTTCCGCAGCATTTCGGCTGTCGTGAGCGATTGAACGGTCCGGTTGATAATCCGAAATCGTCGTGCCTCGCCTGTCACGCGCAGGCGGAAGTTCCGGCGGATTTGGATTTTAATAAGTTAAATCTAACTTATCCGCCGATGGCGTGCGACGCAGAAACCGATAAATTCTGGTTTCGCTACGTCAATCCGCGCAGCCGTAAAGAAGCGGAGAAAACGCTTTCCGCGCCCGACAAAAAAACCGTCTCGCTCGATTTTTCGCTGCAGATGCGTCAGGGCATCGAACGCTGCTGCGCGGCGAAAAACGCCTGTCAATGCCGATAATCTCCGCGCAAAAAATTTGACCGCCGCGTTTGTTGGTGCAATCATACAAATTAAAGTCACGCTGACGGCATCAAAGCGAACAAAACATTTTTTCAAAACGTAAATCTTGAAAAGATTACAGAGGAGCAAAAAAACGATGGCGGATTACAAAGAACAATTTGAAAAATGGCAGCAGGAAGCAAAAGAGCGTTTTGACGATTTCGACAAACAACTCGGACTCAAGGAAAAATTTGAAGAAGGGACAAAAGTCGCTAAAGAAGCGGCGCAGAAAGGCGCGGAAACTCTGAGAGAAGGCGCACAAAAAATCAAAACCGAAGCCGAAAAATCCCAGGTTGGCAAGCAAGCCTTCAAAGCCGCCGAACAAGGCGCGAAAAAGGCTTGGGACGCGAGCGAACCATTACGGCAAGCCGCCGAAGACGCGGGCGGGCAAGCCGCCGATATGTTTGCCGTGACCGCCGTCGAAGCCGAAAAAGCCCTCAAAAATGTCGGCAAACAAGCTGGCGCGGTTTTTAACGTCGCCGCCGATAGAGCCGGTGAAGTCTATGAAGATGCCAAAGAATCTTTCGGCACGAGCGCGAGCCGCGTTTCCAAAGCCTTCAATTTGGGCGCGAGTTGGACGCGCACGATTGATTCGGCGATCAAAACCGTCCGGCAAACTTCCGATTGGATTGCGGAAAATCCTTTGCAAGCCGCAACGACGGGCGTTTCGATGGCGCTCGGCGCGGGTTTGGGCGTGGTCGTCACCGGAATCAGTTCGCACTGGCTGTTCAATTCGGCTCTGCCCGCGTGGTCGGTTCAGAAGGCGGGCGAGCAGTTTCAAAATTATCTGAAAACTCAGGACGAACTGGTCGAAAAAGGCGAATTGACGCAAGCTGAAACCGAACGCATTCAATTTGAGCGTGACATCGCCAAATACTTCGGTGCGCCGCTTTTGGGTGCTTATTCGTTCGCGTCGGGCGCGGTGTTGATGACGAATGTTCTTAACCCGAAAACGATTACCGGTGCGCCGCTCGATTGGCTGTTGGGCGGCAATCCGCTGCTCGAAGGTGTTTGGTTTTTCGGCAACGGCGTGATTTGCTTCAAAACGAGCTATGACTTTTTTATGTTCGCGCTCGAAGACCACGCGGACGTGCAGAAAATCGTTAAAGAATTAAAGGGATTGTTGCCCGCCTGAAAATATGCTGTAACATTGCCAAATCTACATTTATCCAGAACGCCGTCGAATGTTAGGTTTGACGGCGTTTTTTAAATACGATTAGTCCTCCACGAAATCAGTTCAAAATTTAAAAATCAAAAAGAAAGGAGAGACAAACTTTATGTTGAATGACTTTAAAGCGTTTATTGCGCGTGGAAATATTCTCGATTTGGCGATTGCCGTCATTATGGGCGCGGCTTTCGGCGCGATTGTTAAAACTTTTACCGACGGAATTATTATGCCGCTGGTCGGTCTGGCAACTGGCGGCGTTGACTTTAAAAGTCAGGCTTATGACTTGAAAACAAAAGCGTTTTTAGATTCGACTACTTTCGCTAAAGCTCTGGCGGATAAAGACCCGCTGCTAATGTATGGGCAATTTATCAATGATGTCATTACGTTTTTGATTGTGGCGATTGTGATGTTTTTCTTGGCGCGTTATGCCGTAAGTCTATTCAATAAATTTGCTGCTGCGCCGACACCGCCGACTGGCGAGGAAGTGTTACTGGCGGAGATCCGCGATTTGCTCAAAAAGTAGCCGCAAATTCAGTTTGTAACGAATAAAGCGTGAATGAAACCTGAATTTCATTCACGCTTTATTCGTTAAAGTTCAAAACCGTTAGCGGCGTAACGCAAAAATCAAGCGGCACGTCGAATTCCTGCACGTCGCTGATTGCCGCCGCCGGAAAATACGACAGCCCGATTTTCAGACAATCCTGCCGACATTCGCTCAAAAATTTATCGTAAAAACCCTTTCCGTAACCGACGCGAAAACCTCTTTCGTCAAAACCCAAAAGCGGCGCTAAACAAACGTCAATCCGTTTAATTTCAATGGGTTCACCGTTCGCCGGTTCAAGGGTTTGCCAGCGGTTGGCGACGAATTTCGTTTTAGAATCGAACCGCCGGTTTTCAAGCGTCATCGTTTCAAAATCAACCTTTGAAGTAACTGTTACAACCTTTGGAAAATCGCGCCGCAGACGTTCGATAAAAATAAAAGTGTCAATTTCGCCGTTCTTTTCGATAGGCAAAAAAATGTGCAAAAATTTGGTTTTCGCCAAGTCGAACGAAGCGAAAAATCGCTCGGCGATCTGCAAACTTTTTTTCTTGCGCCCGACTTCGGAAAGCGATTTTTGTCGGTCGAGATAGATTTTGCGAAGTTCGGATTTCGTCATCGTTTCAACTCCTACACCTGCGGCATAAACGGTTCACGGCGGGAAAGATTCGGATTGTAAAACGGGTCGCGTTCGATTAAATTGCGCCATTTCTCTTTAAAAAATTCGCGTTCGGCGGCAGTCGGAGTTTTTTGCAGATTCAGAAGTTTTCGCCCGTCAATCTGCACGAGTTCGGCGTGCGGTGTCCAGACGACGCGCAGATTTTTTTCGCGCAACTTGAGGCAGAAATCAACGTCGAAAAGTCTATTCGGAAAATTTTCCGCGTCAAATCCGCTGACCTTTTCAAAAACGTCGCGCCGCGTCGCCAGACAATCAATCGCCGTCGCCGAAAAGTTGTTCACGACTTGGGCGCGTCCCAAATTTCCGCCGACATCCTTCGGAAAACCGTTGTGCGCGTAGCCGATAAAATCGTTAATGCCGAGAATGATGCCGCCGTGCCGAACCGTTTCGTCCGCGTCCAAAATTTTCGCGCCGACCGCGCCGATTTCCGATTGAATCGCAAAACCGAGCATTTCTTTTAACCATTCGCTTGACGCGGGACGCAGATTTCCGTCAATAAAACACAGGATTGCGCCGTTCGTCTGCCGCACCGCCGCGTTATATTTTTCGGCTTCACTTTCGGCTTCACAGACGATTATTTTCGCCTTTCGCGTCGGATTTTCGACATCGAATCTTGCCTTTGCCCCCGCCGAACAAACCACCACGATTTCGAGGTTTTGATAATCGGTCGCTTCGCTCAAAGTTTTTATCGCCGTCGCCGTCGCCGCAAAATCTTCTTTTTCGAGCAAAATCAGATTGATTTTCGGTAATTGCGTCGGCAAATTATATTGGACGCGGTGCAGATTATAAACGGTCTGACTGACTTTGGCGCGTTTGCCGGTTCTTTCCAGATGGAGGCGAATCGCGTCGCGGGCGCGTTCGTGCGCGTAAGGTTTTTCATCGCCGCTCAACGCCACCGAACCCTGAATCGCCCGCCAATGATAGAGAATTCGCGGAATGTGCCGAATGTGATTTTCGGGAATCTGCTCGATCACACGCAACGCCAAATCGTAATCCTGACTGCCTTCCAAACCGACGCGAAAACCGCCGATTTTTCGCACGATTGATGTTCGATAAACGGCGAGATGAGTTGCATAATTAACCGAATAAAGCAGTTCGAGACTGAAATCCGGCTTGAATTTTGGCGTGTGTCTTGCGCCGTCTTCGCTTATCATATCTTCATCGCTGTAGATAAAATCCGTTTCGGGAAAATTGTTTATCTCTTGCGCGACATAGAAAAGCGCGTTTGCGGAAAGCAAATCATCGTGGTCGAGCAAGGCACAAAATTCACCGTTTGCCAGTTCTAAAGCCGAATTTGAGGCGGCGGAAATATGACCGTTTGCATCACGAAAAACGACTTTAATTCTTTTATCTTGGGCGGCATACTCACTCAGAATCTTCCTGACGTGTGGCGACGGCGAACAATCGTCGGCGATGCACAATTCCCAATTTTCGTAAATTTGATCTAAAACCGATTCGATGCAGGCTCGAATCCATTTTTCCCCGACGTTGTAAACCGGCAAAATGACGGAAATCAGAGGTTGATGAGTAAAATCTTCGATTCGTTCACGCATTTCGGCGCGTTGTTCAGCGGAAATCGAACCGTGAAGTTCGAGCCATTTTTCAAAATTGCGCCGTTCGTTTCTCTCCGCCAACCGGCGTTTCAAACTTTTTTTTATCCGCCGCCAACTGTAATCGCTCATTGCTTATCTCTTCAGTAAATCTTTTGCCGCGCTCAGAAAGCCTCTGGAATATAGATGATAGCGACCGCTGGCGACCTCCTTACAGATTTCTATTATTCGCCCAAATCCAGCTTCGGGTAAACCTTTTCGCCGTTCGTAATGCTTGATTCGTCCTCTTTTTTCTTCGATTAAACTTTCAAAATTAACACTTTGGCGACATTGTTCAAATTGCTTGAAATGTGGAAATAATTCTCTGAGCCGCTGAAGCCGCGCTATTTCGCCTTCGCAAAACTCGATTGAAGCGGCGTATTTATTGCATTTCTGTAAATAATCTTGATCTTTTGAATGTTCAAAATTAATTCCCAATTGCTGCGCCGAGTGCTGCCGATATTTGATGAGATTTTCGTCAATAAAAACTGATTTGGCGAGTGCGGCGATGGACAGCGAAATCCAACTGTCGTGAATCAAATTCGGAATATCGTCGGGAATCGGCATAAAAATCTCTCGGTATTCGGAACGAAAAGCCATCGTCGCGCCTGTTACCGCGTTTTGCGACATCAAAACATTGAAAAGATTCTCATTTGACG
>JAJAZE010000138.1 GCA_026785925.1 Pyrinomonadaceae bacterium | reverse complement strand
GCGTGACTTGCTGCTTATCATTAGCCTTTCCTCCTCAAACTTGCTGCTCTGAAATTATATTAAATGGTAAATGCAACCCTTAACGACCGGTAGAATGTTCGCCGTTAATCATTGTTATTCGTCTTCTACTTATAAAACATCCGCTGAAATAATACAAGCATTTTTTGTTGCTTTGTTATAATTTTCCAGAAGATTATTTGTAGAATACTATTTCTATAATTATCGGCAACCGGCGAAAAAAGTTTCTTAACAGTTTTGTTAGACGAAACTGTTTCGTATTTAGCCGAAAGATTTGATAAAAATTATGCCGACCACGCTTTTTATTCAAACTCCGAAAAATTTCAGCTTCGAGCAGACGCTTTACGGTCACGGTTGGAGTCAGCTTTTGCCGTTTGAAGTTGATAAGGAAAACCTGCGTTTGAGTTATGTCTTCAACGGTTCGGGAAATCCTGTTCCCGCGCAAATCAGCGAAATAGACGGAGAAATTAAAATTGAAATTTCTGAAGATGACGTAAATCAGCCGACAAAAGATAGAATTACCCTTGATGTGCGCCGCATTCTGCGGCTCGACGACGATTTACAGGAATTTTATCAATCTACGAAAGCTGAAAAACGTCTGGCTTGGATTGCCCGACAAAACGCCGGCAGACTGCTTCGTTCGCCGACGGTTTTTGAAGACTTGGTGAAAACCATCTGCACGACGAATTGCTCGTGGGCGTTGACGAAAAAGATGACGGCGAACCTGGTTGAAAAACTCGGCGCGGCGGCGAAAAGCGGCAAACGCGCTTTTCCGACTGCCGAACAAATGGCGAGCGTTTCGGCGGATTTTTACCGGGACGAAATCCGCGCCGGTTATCGCGCCGCTTATTTTGCCGAACTCGCGGAAAAAACGGCGAGCGGAAAAGTCAATCCCGAAAGCTGGCTCAATTCGGATTTGCCGACCGTCGAACTCAAAAAAGAGATGAAGCAAATTAAAGGTGTCGGCGATTACGCGGCGGAGAATCTTCTGAAACTCGTCGGGCGTTACGACGGACTCGCGCTCGATTCGTCGCTGCGGGCAAAATTTTATGAGCGGCACAACGGCGGCGAAATTTGCAGCGACCGGGAAATCGCCAAATTCTATGAAAAGTTCGGCGATTGGCGCGGGCTGGCGATTTGGTGCGATATGTCCGAGAGATAAATTGGTTTCAAGTTTCAGGTTTCAGGTTCAAAGTTCAAGGTTCAAAGTTTGAAGTTGATTATCTTAAACCTAAAACCTTGAACCTGAAACCTGAAATCTTGAACCTGAAACCTGAAACGTGGCGACTTGGCGGCTGACGACAAAATCGCCACAACTATGATGCCCGGCATTTATCGCGTAGATTTGCCAAATGTCCAATGTTTGTCGGCTTTTGAAAGTTCGCGCAAGTTGGCACAAGGCTTGCTAAATAGAAAGGCGTGAGCGAAAGATTTGAAAAGAAAATTAGGGAAGTTGAATAGTTGGTTTTCTTTCGCTCGACAAAATTAAATTTTCAGAACAAACATAGGAGACGATAAAAATATGAAAAGCAAATTAGGAATTTTAAGCGCGTTGATTTTAAGTTTGGCAATTGCCGGTTCAGCTTTTGCTGCGCCCGGAAAGGTGTCGGCGGCGGAAAATGCACCGGCTAACAAAGTTAAAGCGGTGAAAGTGCAGAAGCAGAAAAAGCATCACAAAATCAAGAAAGCAAAGACGACTAAAAAGATGAAAAGCGCGATGACCGCACCAAAGAAATAGCATCAACACGGCGCAAATTAAAGATGATGTTTCAAGCGTGCGAGTAAGAGTCGAATCTCTTCTCAAAAGGAAACGAGCGTAACTTACGAAAAAAAAGTTACGCTCGTTTTTTAATGAAAACGATGAAAACCAAAGCGGACGAACTCGACCGAATGTTTTTGTGGCTGCTGCTGACCGGCGGTTTAATATCGCTTTTGGTCTACGGTTTGTTTTCCCTCGTCGCGCCGCCGGCGGCGGAGACGATCACGACTCACGCGCCCGCCCTGAATTCGACTAATGCAATGCAGGAAGTAAATTTCCGTCCGCGCAAGTCGAAATAGTCCGCCGCCGTCAATCCATCTGAATCTTAAATCTTTCCGCCATTCGATAAAGCGTTCGCCGATCAACGCCGAGAATTTCCGCCGCTTTCGTCCGATTGTGATTCGCCTTTTCCAAAACGTGAAGCAGATAGCGTTTTTCCAATTCGTCGAGACTCGGTAAATCGGCGTAGAGTTCCGCCAGGTGAAAGCGCGTCGCCGCTTGTTTGAACGTGTCGGAGAGCAATTTGACGGGCAAATCTTCCGTGATAATTTTGCCGCCGCGAGCGCGGAGCGCGGCGTATTCGACCGCCGATTCGAGTTCGCGGACGTTGCCCTTCCATTCATAGACCGCCAGCGTTTTCAGGGCATCAGCGGAGAAATGCAGATTTTCCCTGCCAGTGTTTTTTCGCGCCGTTTGCAGAAATTTTTCGACCAGAACGGCAATATCCGCCGGACGTTCACGTAATGGCGGAACGGTCAGAGTAACGACGCTCAGGCGATAAAATAAATCTTCGCGGAAGTTTCCGGCTTTCACTTCGGCTTCCAGATTCCGATTCGTGGCGGCGATGATGCGCGCATCAACCTGTTTGTTTTGAGTCGAACCGACGCGCCGGATTTCGCCTTCCTGAAGGGCGCGGAGCAGTTTGACCTGCATCGCCAAACTCGTTTCGCCGATTTCGTCTAAAAACAAAGTTCCGCCGTCGGCTTCCTCCCAAAGTCCGCGCCGGTCGGCGTTCGCGCCTGTAAAAGAACCTTTCGCGTGACCGAAAAGTTCGGCTTCGAGCAGCGATTCAGCCAGCGCACCGCAGTTGACGGCGACGAAGTTTTTATCTCGGCGCGGCGAATTTTGATGGACGGCGCGGGCAACCAATTCCTTGCCCGTTCCCGATTCGCCTAAAATTAAAACGGTCGAACGAGTCGGCGCGACGCGGGCGATTTCCTTATAAAGTTCAATCATCACGGGCGAACTGCCGACCATCGCGCCGGACGTGAAATTTTTCGCCGGCACGATTTCCGCGCCCGCGTTTTGTTCGAGGGCGCGTTTTGCCGTCGCAATTATTTCGTCAACCTTAAACGGTTTCGAGATAAAATCCCACGCGCCTTCACGAGTTGCTTCGACCGCCGTTTCCAGCGAACCGAAACCCGTCACCAAAATAACCGGCGATTTTTCGCGCAAACGCTTCAGCAAATCCAAGCCTGAAAGACTCGATTCGAGATTGATGTCGCTAATCACCAGGTCGAAATCAATTTGATTCGATAAAATCAAAGCCTTTTCCGGCGTATTTACCATTTCAACTTTCCAATCCTGATTCGTCAAAATTTCGCTCAAAAGCTCGCACGAGGCTTTATCGTCGTCAACGACCAAAATTTTTTTCATAAAATTATCCTTTCAAAAAAATCAATTTAATTTTTGTGCCTTTTCCCAATACGCTTTCGACGGTAATTTCGGCATCGTGATTCTTCATAATCTGTTTGACGACGACCAAGCCTAAACCTGTTCCGCGCCCGCGTTCTTTGGTCGTGAACAGCGGTTGAAAAATTTGTGCGGCGACTTCTCGGCTCATTCCGACACCGCTATCGGCAAATTCCACGATAACTTTTTCGCCGGTTGAAACGGTTGAAACTTCCAATTTCCCGCCGTCAGGCATCGCGTCGAGCGCGTTTTTGACAAGATTGAAAAAAACCTGTTGCAGCCGTCCCGCGTCGCCGGAAATTTCCAGCGGATTTTCCTCCAAATCGGTGACGAGTTCGACGCGCGATTCCTGTAAAGTCGGCTCGACCGCATCGAAAATCTTGCCGAGAACTTCGTTGAGATTGAGCGGCACGAGTTCGCCGCCGTCAAAGCGCGTCCGGTCGAGCATTTCGCGGACGATGTTTTCGATGCGCTCGATTTGCGCCGTGATCGTTTGCAGGCGACTCGCTTCTTTGGAATTTTCCGGCAGACTCGCCTGCAAAAGCTGCGCGTGTCCGCTGATTAAATTGAGCGGTGTGCCGACTTCGTGCGCGAACTGCGCGGCGGTCTGAATCGTCGCGGCGAGGCGTTCCATTTCGCTCATTTTGCGCGTCGTGCGGAAAAGTTCGAGATTGGCGATTTCAAGCTGCTCGTTTTTCCGCTGCAATTCGGCGGTTGCCGCCTGCACTTTTTCGTGAAGAATTTCGTTTTGTTTTTCACGTTCGCCCGTCATTTCGCGGATTTGCCCGATCATTTGGTTAAAATTATTAGAAAGTGTGCCGAATTCGTCAATTTTCTCTTTTCCGCCGACGGCGACCGATAAATCTCCGGCTTTGGCTCGCTCCATCGCCGACAAAAGTTTTTCGAGCGGGCGATAAACGAGGCTCTGAAATAAAAGGTAAAACGCGACCGTCATCAGTAAAACAGTGGCGAGCGCGATCCACGACAAATTCAAAACGTAACCGAGCGCAATGCTCAAAATCGTGTCGAGCCGTTCGACGATTTCCACTGCACCGTCAACTTTGTTTTCGACAATAATCGGCGCAAATACGCGAAACGATTGGTCGTTGGCAGCAATGTCCAAACGATTGACGATCTGTGAAGCCGAACCGCTTCGCAGCGCGTTTTGTGTTTCGGGCGGAATTAATTCCGCTGGTAAGCTATCGTCCGCCGCGGTTTGCTCGGTAAAATTTGCTCCGTCAAATTGCCAGACGCGCACTGCGACCAGATTCGGGCGCGAACCGCTGACGAGATTAGTCAACTGTTTCAAATCGCCCGCGCCCGTCTGCGCCGGAAACAGTGAAAGATGCTCCGCCAAATTTTCGGCTTGCAGTTGCGCGAGCTGTTTCTGTTCGGTTTGAAACTGGTTCGCCACCCGCGCACTAATCAAAAGCAGCGCGACCATCAGTGCGGCGAGCGCGACCGCCGAAGCGAGCAGCGCGGTTTTTAAATGAAGTTTAAATGGTTTCATAAAGGCGTTGCCGATAAAAAAATCCGTCTGCAAACATCAAGCCATATTACATACTTAAAGTCCGAGAAATGATAATTCAGCCGCCGATTTTTGAATGGCTAGAAGTTTTTATTCAACTTTTCGACGATTCGGCGCGTCTGAAATGGAGGCATCTTAAAAAATGCCCGCAAGTTTATGGGAAGGTTCAGCGACTCTCCTCGAAAACATCGCTGACCGAGAAATTGAAAATCAGGAGAGTAAATTATGAAGGCAAATTTCTTAAAATTATTTACAGTTTCAGCGGCATTACTGATCGTTTTGGGTTTGGCGGACACGACTTTCGCGCAGCGTCGCGCTCGCGGCAAAAGTTTCACGAAGGCGCAGGTTGACCGAATCATTAAAAATGTCGAACAGCGCACCGACCGGTTTGTGTCGCAGTTTGATAAATCACTTGACCGCAGCCGTCTGAACGGCACGAAGCGCGAAGATAAACTGAACGAAAAAGCGCGTGATTTGGAGACGGCGACCGACGAACTGCGCCGCGAATTCGACCGCCGCGATTCGTGGATTGAAAACAAGGACGAAGTGCGCCGCTGTCTGAACATCGCGGCTGACATCAACGCGGCGATGCGGAGCCGAAAATTTAACCGCGCCACCGAAACGAATTGGTCGAACGTGCGAATTGAACTAAACGCCTTGGCGCAGGCTTACAAGCTGCCGGTCGTCGGTTCGGGCGCGTATCGTTAAATCTTCCTTTGGAGAATTTATATCAAAACATAAGAAGCAGACTGTTCAGGCAATCTGCTTCTTTTCTATTTCGATTAGGTGAAAGATAAGCGTTCGGCTGACCTTTGCCCTTTCCACCGAATTCTCTTAACATCTATGTTATATGGACGAAATTGAAGATTTTCCCGACAAATTGAGCGAAGCTGAATTCGGCGACCCGCAAATGAATATTCCGCCGGAGTTGCCGGTTCTGCCTCTGCGCGACATCGTGATTTATCCGTTTATGATCGTGCCGCTGTTTGTTTCACGCGACCGTTCGATTAAGGCGATTGACGATGCGTTGAGCAAAAATCGAATGATTCTGCTGGTTTCGCAAAAAGATTTGGATAAGGAAGAACCGACGCAGGAAGATTTGTATAAAGTCGGCACGGTTGCCGTTATTATGCGAATGCTGAAATTGCCCGACGGTCGCATTCGCGTTTTGATTCAGGGACTTTCCCGCGCCCGCGTCGAATCGGTCGTTGCCGGAAACGACTACGTTAAAGGCAACCTCGTTCCGATTCCCGAACCGACGGCTCCGGCGAATTCTCTGGAAGTCGAAGCTCTCGTTCGCAATGTTCGTGCTTTGATGGAACGCGCGGCGAATTTGGGTAAAAACATTTCGCCGGAGGTTTTGGCGATTATCTCTAACCTGGACGACGCGGGCAGATTAGCCGATCTTTCGGCTTCCAATCTCGAATTAAAAGTGCAGGACGCGCAAAGCGTTTTGGACATTTTCGATCCGATTCTGCGTCTGCGCCGCGTCAATGATTTGTTGAGCAAAGAAATTGACGTGCTGACCGTGCAGCAGGAAATCAACACGCAGGCGCGGGCTGATATTGACCGTTCACAGCGCGAATATTTTCTGCGCCAGCAGTTAAAAGCGATTCAATCGGAACTCGGCGAAGGCAACGAACTTTTCGAGGAAATTGAGCAGTATCGAGATAAAATCTTAAAGGCGAAAATGCCGCCGCACGCCGAAGAAGAATCGCTGCGGCAGCTTAAAAAACTCGAACGAATGCACCCCGACACGGCGGAAACGGCGACTCTGCGGAATTGGCTTGACATTATGACCGATTTGCCGTGGTCGAAATCTTCCAAAGACAATTTGAATTTGAAAAAAGCCGAAAGAATTTTGGACGAAGACCATTACGGACTAGAGCGCGTCAAGGAAAGAATGGTCGAAGCGTTGGCGGTTCGCAAGTTGATGGAAAAGCCGAAAGGTTCGATTCTGTGCCTTGTCGGACCGCCGGGCGTTGGCAAAACTTCGCTCGGACGCTCGATTGCGCGGGCTTTAAATCGAAAGTTCATTCGTTTATCTTTGGGCGGTTTGCACGACGAAGCGGAAATCCGAGGGCATCGGCGCACTTACGTCGGCGCGATGCCGGGCAGAATTATTCAGGCGATTCAGCAAGCGGAAACCGTCAATCCGCTGATTATGCTCGACGAAATTGATAAAGTCGGCGCGGACTTTCGCGGCGATCCGAGTTCCGCGCTTTTGGAAGTTCTCGACCCGGAACAAAATTCGACGTTCCGCGACAATTATTTGAATTTAACTTTCGATTTGTCGAACGTGATGTTTATGACGACGGCGAATGTTTTGGATACGATTCAACCTGCGCTGCGCGACCGAATGGAGATTATTCAGCTTTCCGGCTATACCGAAGAAGAAAAGCTGGAAATCGCCAAACGCCATCTCGTGCCGAAGCAAACGGCGGAAAACGGACTCGACAAAACGGATGTCAAATTCGACCGCAAGGCTTTACAGAAAATCATCGGCGAATACACGCAGGAAGCCGGACTGCGCCAGTTAGAACGCGAAATCGGGAAAGTCTGCCGCAAAGTCGCCCGCAAAAAAGCCGAATTGGAAGGCGACTTTAAAGAAGTCAAAGTCATCGCCGCCGGCATTAAAGATTATCTTCGCGCACCGAAAATTTTCCCTGAAGTCGCGCTGAAAAAAGACGAAATCGGAACCGTCACCGGCTTGGCGTGGACGGCGGTCGGCGGCGATATTTTATTTATCGAAGCGTTAAAAACCAAAGGCAAAGGCAAATTGCAGTTGACCGGACAACTCGGCGAAGTAATGCAGGAATCGGCGCAGGCGGCGTTTTCCTACGCGAAAGCCAGAGCCGTCGAACTGGGTATTGAAGAAGATGCTTTTGAAAAATACGACATCCATATTCACCTGCCCGAAGGCGCGATTCCGAAAGACGGACCTTCCGCCGGAATTACTTTGGCGACGGCGATTGTTTCGGTTTTATCGCAGCGCGCCGTCAAAAAAGATGTGGCGATGACCGGCGAGATCACCTTAAGAGGCAACGTCCTACCGGTCGGCGGAGTCAAAGAAAAACTGTTGGCGGCACGGCGGGCGCATATCAAAACGGTAATTTTGCCCGCGCCGAATAAAAGAGATTTGGAAGATTTACCTCAGGAAGTTCGGGATGATTTGACGTTTATATTTGTTGAGAATGTGCGGGAAGTTTTTCAGGCGGCTTTGCAGGAAAAATTGCCGGAAAAAAAGCCGATTGATAAAGCGAAGGCGCGGGCGGCGAAACCGGCAATGCCGTGAAATTTTGACAATAATTTTTAAACTGTGTTATTTTATAAGGGTTTTCAGTTCACAGCAACAAAATCCAGTATTTATTAAGGAAACTTTTTCCAACCCGAAGCGTTAGAATTTTAACGCTTTTATCTTAATTTAAGTTTTTTATTTATTCGCCCTGAACTTGAAAATTATTTAAAGGAATATAGATGAATTTATTAAAAACACGCCTTTCTAAGGTTTCAAATACAATTGCAATTTTAACTTTTTTGTTCGTTTCTTCCGTTCTCGGACAAGTTACCGGCACGACTTCGAGCGACGTGAATCGCCCGCAGGAAGTTGACCAAGCCGAGCGAGCGGTCAACGAGATAACCGCTAAATCAGGAATTCTTTTTAAGCAGGGTTTGCTGAATATGCAGGACAACCGCCGTTCGCAAGCCGGTGAAGATTTTAACAAATCGGTCGAAGTTTTTCTGATGTCGGGTGTCAACGTCAGCCGCAACGGAAAACTTCAAGGCTGCTATAACCAGCTTATCGAAACGGTTTATCGCATCGAATTCCCGTCAAACGCGCAACAGCCGAACATCCGAAGTCTCTCGGCAACCTGCGGCTGGACGATTGATAATGATTTGGCTGATAAAGTTGCGAAAATCGTTTTGACTGTGCCGTCTGAAATCAATTCAAATACCAACGCCGTCATCGCCGCCGGAAGCAACGGAACGCAGATTAATCAAACGCAGGGCTTTAACGAGCAGAAGTTTGAAGCCTCGCCGCTCGACGAATTAGCAAAGCTCGAACTCACGCCCGAAGAACAGCAAATTGAGAATAATCCGGTCGCGCAGCAGCAGTATCAATATATTCAATACGCCGTTTCCAACAAATCGCTCGGATTCAACTTTCAGGTGCATCCGATGATTCAGCAGTTCGTTAATTATTATCAAGGGCGCGGCAAAGGAACGATGGAAACCGGACTTTATCGTTCGGGAATGTTTATGCGAATGGCGCGGCGTATTTTCCGCGAAGAAGGAATTCCTGAAAACGTCGCGTGGCTCGCGCAGGTCGAAAGCGCGTGGAAACCGCAGGCGATGTCGTGGGCTTCGGCTTCCGGTTTATGGCAATTTATTCCCGGCACGGGCATCCGCTATGGTCTGCGCCGAACGCCGCATCTCGACGAGCGCAACAGTTTTGAAAAAGCGACCCGCGCTTCGGCGCAGTATCTGAAATTTCTTGCCAATCGTTACGGCGGCAATTGGGAACTGGCGATGGGCGCGTATAACTGCGGCGAGGGCAATGTTGACAAAGCCATCCGCCGCGCCGGTGTCGCTAATTTCTGGGCGGCTTATCAATATCTGCCGCAGGAAACGCGCAATTACGTTCCGAATATCTTAGCGACGATTTTGATTGCCAACAATCCGAATCAATACGGTTTCGGTCACGTTCGACCCGCGCCGCAATTGATGTATGACCAGATTCGCGTTCCGGCTTCGACCAGTTTGAGCCTTCTGGCGCAGGCTTCCGATACGACGGTCGAATACCTGCGTTATTTAAACCCGGAACTTCGCACGAATATGTCGCCGCCCGAACCGTATATCGTGCGTGTGCCGTCAGGCAAGGCAAACGAAGTCGTCGCGGTTTTCAGAAAATATCCGAAAGCCAATTTGAATACGGCGAGCATTGCCCAAACGTCGGTCGGTGAAAGCTGGCAGAATATCGCCAATCGAACCGGTGTCAGCGTTGAAGAATTGATGGCGGCAAACGACGGCAAAATCGTGCCGACCGGCAAAATCATCGTTCCGACTAAAGGCAACAATGTTCAGAACACGAATTATTCGCGTCCGACTAACCCGATTCCGATTATGCCGACCAACGGCAAAGTTCGCGTCGTAAAAGCCAAATCCGGCGACACGGTGACAAAGGTTGCCGAACGCGAAGGCATTTCGGCACTCGAACTCGCCAAATACAACGGCTTGCTTCCAACCTCGATTTTACCGGCAGGACGCGAAATTAAAATTCCTTCGAGATAAGGGAATCTCAATTATAAAAATAAAAAAGGTGAACGATTTAATCGTTCACCTTTTTTATTGGAGCGCGGATTTCGTCCGCCATAAACGCGCTTCGCGTTCAAAAACATTTCAGTAGAATCCAAATCTGAATCACATCGAACATTTGTTTTCGCGCTATCGCGCTCAGTGCGGACGAGCCGACCGCGCTCCCAATAAAAAACATTATTTTTTGGTCAACTCAACGCCGGTCGCTTCAAATGAAATTTCCGTCACCGTGCCGTCGGCGTTAATTTTGTCGAACTTTGCGCCGTCGTCTTTTATCAGGTGGTCAACCTGCTCTTTGCTCAAGGTTTTGATTGACATCACGCCTTCGACCTTTGCCTTCAAACCTGCCGCGTCGAGCGGCACGAAGAAAGCGTGGTCTTTCATCTTGATGCGAACGGATTTCGCCGTCGTTGTCGGCGCGAGTTCCATCCAGCAGCCTTCCATTTTGCACGAGCGCACAATTACGCCTTCGACCAAAATCGGTTTCGCGCCGTATTTACCCGGATTTTTCATCGCCTTCGTCAAAGAAACCTTTTTCGCCGCGCCGATTGCCGCGCCGCGTTTGATTTTTCCGTCGGCATCGAACTTCGATACTTTATCGTCGCCCGACGGCTTCATTTTTTCCATCTCCAACTGCTCTTTCGTCACTGCCGGTTTCGGTTCGTCAATCTTCACCGGCGTTTGCGCCAAACCAACGCTTGCCGAAGCAAGACCTAAAACCATTAAACCTATAATTTTTTTCATAATTTTTTTCATATTTTCTAGATTTTTGAAATTGTATCATTGAACCGTAAAACTAAGAACATCAATAATTTTCGCCCTTTAAGTTGACAGTCCATTCTGAGTCAACAGTCTTTCCGTTTTTCACAGCGGGCAAAAATTTAACTCTTTTTACTGCTTCGACAAGCTCATATAAAATTCTACGATCAGATATTGAAAAAACCGTTATATCTCCGATCTGACCGTTTGATAACAGTTTCACCTTAAAAGTTGCCGCGCCGCTGTTTTGTCCGAGCCAAGAAGCATTAAATCCCGGTCTAACGGCAGAGCTTTTTCCTGAAATATGCGGTTCAACCAGAATGATCGGAGCGCGTATTGAAAAATCATCCGCATCTTTATCTGGCGCGACTTTTTTAAATTCATAATTGACTTTTCTGCTCGAATCGTCCGCCGTTTGATTCAAAGCCGCTGAGACTTCCGGGCTGGTTTTTAGTTCTCCGGTCGAAACGAATTTCTCCGTCACGGTATTCGCTCTATTTTTATCAACAAAAATTGATTTCCCGCGAGCTTTGATTGAATAAAGAAATTGACTGATTTCAGATTTGTCAGCAGTTTCGGCGGTAACGATAAAACAATAGAAGTTGTTTTTTGAAGCTAGCAAAATTGTATCGGCAAAATATTTGCCATCATCTTTGCTGGACGTTCGCTTGAGAGTAAAGCCATCGTCGCCAGAGCCGATTTTTTTCGATTCCCCGTCTACTTTTAATTGCTGCAAATACTTTTTAGGATTTTCCATATCATAAATCAGCAATTCCATTTGAACGCCGTTTTGAAAGCCAATAATCCGCAAACGCTGGTTATCGTAATCTTTCTTTACCGCATCCACTAAAAAATTAGAGGGCAGAGAAACGGAGATTTCTTTATTCTCACTTTCGATGCGCGTCCAATCATATTTTTCCTGAGCAACACCATTGAAGACGAAAACAAATAAAATGAATGAGAAAATCAAAGAAATCTTTTCCATAGTAAATTGATTCTTAAATTGTGTATTCTTGAAAGGCATTTAATTGTAAAAAATGAACCAAAAACATATTCAATTAACAGGCATTTTCCTCACCGCCGTCTACGCGATTTTTATCGCG
Organism: Pyrinomonadaceae bacterium; assembly: GCA_026785925.1. Taxonomy (GTDB): domain Bacteria; phylum Acidobacteriota; class Blastocatellia; order Pyrinomonadales; family Pyrinomonadaceae. The sequence goes on along the minus strand of JAJAZE010000138.1, from coordinate 470 downwards.
TGGCTGTATTGGGTCGAGCCGAAATCGCTCGAAGAAGTTCCGGCGAAAGCGCAGACGACCATCGAAAACGTGACGACGAAAACGCAGGTTGCCATCGGGACTTACGAAGTTGATCGGGCGAAATTTAATGAAGGCTTGACGGCGTTCCGACAGGAAAATTTTATCGTTGCGCGTGATAATTTTGAAAAAGCCGACACCGAAAAGCGAGACGCGAAAACGCAGTTCTACATCGCTTACAGTTTTTACCGGCAAGGTTTCGGCAAAGTTTCCAATGACGACGCGCTTTTCAAATTGGGTTTAGAACAAATCAGCCGCGTTAGCGCGCTCGATAGAAATTTCAAATCCGACGATGCAAATCTGCAAATAAAAACGCCGGTCGAATTGAAAAACGAATTTGAAGAAGGCTTGAAAGTGACGGCGAGCGATTTTAATCCGCTAAAAATTTTCCGCGAAAGAAAATAATTTATGTC
>JAJAZE010000137.1 GCA_026785925.1 Pyrinomonadaceae bacterium | reverse complement strand
GGCGAGAACCAGCGCGTATTTCGTCGGGCAATCAGTCAAAGCCGCGTGAATGCCGCCGAGTGCGCCGCGATTTTCATAAGCGTCGAAAATAGGTGAAATGTTTGCCGGAAGTCGTTCGATAAAATTATTTTGATGGTTGTTGAGAACGACTTTGACGCGATTTTCGCACGTTTCGGAAAGCGTTTTGACGGCGCGAGACAGAAAAGTTTCGCCGCCGATTTCCAAAAAGGCTTTGTCGGTTTGCATCCGCGAAGACTTGCCGCCCGCCAGAACATAGCCCGAAAAATTTGTCATAAAATAAGCCGGAAAATAAAGTTTTAAGCCGCGCTTTCGACGATTTCCCAGGCGTTTTCGGTCTTCAAAAGTTTGCTCATCAAAGAAGCGTGAACGGCGTGACCGGATTTGCAGGCGGTTAGTTTGCCCTGAATCGGCATTCCCAACAGCGCGAAATCGCCGATGATGTCGAGAATTTTGTGGCGGACGAATTCGTTCGGGTAACGCAGCGGATTTTCGTTGAGCATTCCGTCGGACGTGAGAACAATCGCGTTATCGAGCGAACCGCCGAGCGCGAGGTTGGCTTTTCGCAGCATTTCAATTTCCTGCGTAAATCCAAATGTTCGCGCCGAAGCGATTTCGCGCCTGAACGAACCGTTGACCAATTCAAAATTGAAGCTCTGCCGATTGATGTATGGATGCGCGAAATCAATCGTGCATTCGATTTCAAATTTCTCGGACGGCGCGATGCTCATTCGTTTATCGTCCTGCTCGAAAACCACTTCTTTTTTAATCCGCAAAAATCGGCGCGGCGCGTTCTGCGCGGTAATTCCGGCGGTTTCGAGCAACTCGACCCAGTTTTCCGATGATCCGTCGAGAATCGGAATTTCAATGTTGTCGAGTTCGACGAAACAGTTGTCAACGCCTATTCCGCGCAGAGCCGCGAGCAGATGTTCGCAGGTCGAAAGCAAAACGCCGCGCCGCAAAAGCGTCGTCGCGTAACTGCAATGCGAAATGTATTCGACCGACGCGGGAATTTCAAAGTCGTCCAGATCGGTGCGAACGAAAATGTAGCCGGTGTTTTCCGGCGCGGGCTTGAGCTTTAAATTTACCTCAACGCCCGTGTGCAGCCCGATCCCGCCGATCTCGATTGAATTGACCAAAGTTTGTTGATTCATTAATTCTTTGCGCCGCCGAAATTACGATTAACAAAACTCGTGCCAATTTGAAGCAACGCGGCAAAACCCTTATTCCATTGAACCCGAAACCTGCAACCTGAAACCTGAAACCCGAAACCTGTGGTAAATCGGCAACAGTTTTGTCGCGCAATTTACTATTGGCGCGTTCCGATTTACAATTTAAGAAAAGATTATGGCAATCAAATTAGCCGGTTTAAAATCGGCGACACCGACCGAATTAAAAATAGAAAATCAATCGAGCATTGATTTACCGAAGGGAGCGGAAGAAAATATCCGCCGGATTTTCGCGTTTCTGCCGACCGAACAACTTCGCGGAATCGAAAAAATTCGGCTGGTGGATTTTATCAATAACCCGCAGTTGAAAAATTCGCCCGTGCCGATCAAAGGCGATTTGCCGGGACTTTATCACCCGAAAGTTCAGAACAAAGCCGCGTGGCTGGAGATTTCGGTCGGCGCGTTATTGCAGCCGACCGAAAATTTCGGCAAACGCTGGATGGCGAAAAGCGCGTTTAAGAGCAACATTGCCGGACTGATTTTTTCGCTCGTCGGACAGCATTATTATTTGACCCTGCGGCATTCGATCAAAAAAGAAAGTTTGGAACCGCAAATCAGACAATACGCGCAGAAGAATCTGAAAACGTGGAGCGAAAAGCAGTCGGTGAACTCGAAACGGGCGAAGTTTTTCAAACCGCTGCAGCCGTATATGGAACGCTGGGCGAAGTGGCTGAACAAAAAAGCGGCGAACGCGCAGAAAAAATCTTAAAGCGACGAACCGGCGGCAAGATTTGCAGCAATTCTCACTAAACGAAATGAACGAGGCGACTAAGGAATTGGTCAACGAGAAAATCGAACAGACGGTCGAAGCGGCGGAGGAAATCGTCCGCCATCCGTTGATTAAAAAACTCGCTAAATTCGGGTTTTACACCAAAGGTGTGCTTTTTATCGTTATCGGCGTACTGGCGATTTTAGTAGCGGTCGGCGACCGCAGCGGAAAATTAGCCGATCCGACCGGAGCTTTAAGCTACGTCGCGCAGCTTTCCTACGGAAGAATTCTGTTGATAATTTTTGTCGTCGGAGCCGTCGGACACGGCGCGTGGAACATTTTGCGCGGCGTGGCGGACGTAGATAATGCCGGGAAAAGTTGGCAGGGAATTATCAAGCGCATTATCGCCGTCAGCGTCGGATTTTTCTATTTCTTTCTGGCGTGGACGGCGTTGAGCATTATCGTCACGGTCGGAGTCGAAGTGGAAAACGGAACCGTGCAAAAAACGCTGACCGGTATAATTCTCGCCCTGCCGCTCGGCGCGGTGCTGGTTTTTATCATCGGTTTGAGTATGATTGGCGCGGGTTTCAACGAATGCTATCGCGGACTGACCGGCAATTTTCAAAAGGATTTCAGATTGTGGGAATTAAAAGGCGGAAAACGCAAAATCGTCACGGTTTTAGGCGCGTTGAGTTTTACGGCGCGGGCGGTGATTTTCGGTTTGATGGGTTATTTTTTTATCAGAGCGGCGATTGAATCCGACCCGAACGCGGCGATGGGCATTGACGGCGCACTGCGGGTTTTAGCAACCAGTTTTTACGGTAAAATTCTGCTGTTTATTGCGGCAACGGGCGTGATTTGTCACGGCATTCTATCGCTTTACGAAGCGCGTTACCGCCGAATCTGCTAAAATACGCGGATGAATTACTGGCTCGTTAAACAGGAACCGGAAAAGTATTCGTTCGACGATTTAGCTGCCGACGGCGTGACCGATTGGACGGGCGTTCGCAACTTTCAGGCGCGAAACAATCTGCGGGCAATGCGCGTCGGCGACCAAGTTCTTTTTTATCATTCGGTCTCTGAAAAAGCGGTCGTCGGTTTGGCGCAAGTGTCGCGTGAATCGTTTCCTGATCCGCAGGATGAAAAGTGGATTGCGGTTGAAATCAGACCGATTGAAAAATTTGCGAAAGCCGTGACGCTCGACGAAATCAAAGCCGCGAAAAATTTGGAAAATATCGCGCTCATCAAGCAATCGAGGCTGTCCGTAATGCCTTTGACGAAATCGGAATTTGAAACGATTTTACATATTGCCGGATGAACTTAATTATCGAACAAGCCGCGCCGAATCAAGCGGCGGAAGTTTCCGAAATTTTGCAGGAAGCGGCGAATTGGCTGGTGGAAAAAGGGGAAAAACTCTGGGAAGTTGACGAACTCGCACCGGAAAAAATTAAGACTGAAGTAGAAGCGGGAATGTTCTGGCTGGCAAGGATTGAAGGAGAAACCGCCGGTTGTGTTCGTTTTCAAACCGAGGACTTAGAGTATTGGGACGACGTTCCGCATTCCGATTCAGCGTTTGTCCATCGCGTCGCCGTTAAAAGAAAATTCGCGGGAAAAGGTGTCGCCGCCGCGATGCTGGATTGGGCAAAGAATCGCGCCGAATCGTCAGGAAAAACCTATCTGCGTCTCGATTGCGGCAAACGCGAAAAACTTTGCCGTTTTTACGAAAGTCAAGGATTTACATTTCACAGCGAAAAGGTGCGAGAGCCTTATTCAGTCGTTAGATACGAATATAAATTTGAGAACCGCTAATCATTTCCGAGAAAAATTATGCTAAAAGAAGCCGTCGCCTACTATCATCAACTGCTTGAAGATTTTGAATTAGCCGAATCGTCCAGACTCGCGCTCGACGAAGGTTTGGAAGGTGCGCGTCTGATTTTCGGTGGTCGCCGTTTAACGCCTTATTTGCGCCCGCATTTTGTCACCGAAGCCGATTGGCGGCGCGTTGTGGTGATTTGCGAGACGATTTGGTCGGCTTTGCAAAAAGTCAAAGACGCGGCAATCGGGAACGACGAAATGCTGGACGAACTCGGCATCACCGAAATCGAAAAAGATTTGGTGGCGATTGACCCGAAATACCGACAGGTTTCGCCGAGTGCGCGGCTCGATTCTTTTCTCACGGAAAATTCGTATTCGTTCGTCGAACTCAACGGCGAATCGCCGGCGGGCATTGCTTACGCCGATTCCGCGACGGAGATTTTCCGGGCGTTGCCGGTGATGCGTAAATTCGCCGAAACGTATGAATTGCGCGGTTTTGAAGGTCGCCCGAAACTGCTCGATGTTTTACTAAAATCATACGCGGAATTTCTCGGTGCGGAACCGGAGAAAAATCCGGTGATTGCGATTGTTGATTTAAAAGGTTTGCCGACGCAGCAGGAGTTTGAACTTTTTAAAGACTATTTCGAGTCTGAAGGTTACACGGCTTTGATTTGTTCGCCCGACGAACTCGATTTTGACGGCGAGAAATTGCGTTACCGGGAAATCGTCGTGGACATCGTTTATAAACGCCTGCTCGTCAACGAATATCTGCCGATTATCGAAGCACATCCGGCTTTGCTCGATGCTTATCGCGCCGGAGCGGTTTGTCTGGTCAATAATTTCCGCTCGAAAATCGTTCACAAAAAAGCGATTTTCGCCGTTTTAACCAACGAGCGTTACGCGCATCTTTTCAATGAAACGGAGCTTGCCGCCATTGATCTGCATATTCCCTGGACGCGCAAATTCCGCGACGAACAAACGGAAAACAAGGGCGAAAAAATTGATCTGGTCGAATGGACGCGCTCGAACAACAGCAAATTAGTTTTGAAACCGAACGACGATTATGGCGGACACGGTATTTATATCGGCTGGGCTTCGACCGCCGAAGAATGGGACGCGGCGATAAATGTCGCGCTCGAAAACGGCGATTATTTGGTTCAGGAGCGCGTCCAAACTTCCAAAGAACTTTTCCCGATGCTCGACGCGGCGGGCAATTGGCAGATGATCGAACAACTGGTTGACCTCGACCCGCTTCTTTATAACGGCAAAGTCGGCTCGGCGTTCACGCGGCTCTCTTCTTCGGAACTCGCCAATGTTTCGAGCGGCGGTGGAATGGTTCCGACGTTTATTATTCGGGAGAAAGCATAATCTTTTGTGCTGGAATTTTTGGGAGGTGAAAAGCTATGCAAAACATCATTATTGACGAACAATTATCGGCAAAGGAAACTGAAAAAATAAAGGCAAAAGTTCACAAAATTTTCGATGAGGTCAAAAGAAACAAAGAGAAAATGGATAATGACCAGAAAGATATAGAACGGATAAGGATTCGCACCCGCGCAATGCTTGAGCAACTCGAAAAAGCCGCTTAAATTTTATGTGGAAGGAAATTTACGAATGGGCGACGCAGCTTCTCGTTCTCTCAAAGGAAACCGAACGCAGCCGCGTTGATATTAAAGAGGTAAATAAGGAAGTTGAACGCCTGACGCTCGTCGTTCAAGGCTCGGCTTTTGAAATCAAACGCCTCAGCGAAAAGATTGAATACGCTCACGAAAAGGAAACTCACGAACGTGAAAAACTAGCTCTGAAACTCGAAAACGAAATGCTCAAGTTTGAGCGAAGATTGCCATCCGCCAAAGAGAAATAATGAAAATCCGAAAGTTACAACTGAAAAACATCGGCGTTTTCGATGATGAAACGATTGAATTTAAGTCTTGTCCAAAAGGTAAGGCTGAAATTCATATTTTTACGGGTCAAAATGGAAGCGGAAAAACCACGCTTCTTCAGGCTTTAGCAAGCCTTTTTACTATTGAGGCAAAAGACAAATATACCGGTGAAACAAGTCGTTTCATTCAGAAAAACAGGTGGTTTGAAGTGTCTTTGAATCTTGAGAAAAACATTTTGAAGAAACGATTAAGAAAAAATCTTTCTGGTGAATCAAATTATAATACAGGAGTTTTTTTTCAGATTGACTACAAAAATACCTCAAAGAATTACGATTTTCCTTTCTCAAAAGTAGATTATGACAATATTGATATAACCTTTTCATATTTTAATACGCTTGATATTGAAAATAGTATAGACGAAGCAATTTTATCTTATCCAACAATATTAGATAACTATCCTAATTATCATCTAGATTTCGCCACTTTTGCCTATTCAGGTTATCGCCGAATCAAAGATGAAAAGATAAATTTGTTTAATGAGCTTGAAGAAAACCCGTTGAAGCAGGCACTTGATTTTATCAAAGATGAAAATTCAACATTTACTATAAACCAATGGATTGGTCGCAATCTTTCAAAACGTGCTTTGGCATTGGAAGATGAAAATAAAGATGCAAATAAATTTGCTGAAAATATAAAAAACTTAGAAAAAATTATTGGGAAAATTGTCGGTTATGAAATTCGATTTAAACTCAAGACAGATTTATCGCTTGTTTTTATAAAAGATAATCAGGAATTAGATTTCGATGTTTTGCCCGATGGCTTAAAGTCTTTGATTAGTTGGATTGGCGATTTATTGATGCGACTTGATTCTTTGAAATGGAAAGATAACACGCCGATTTTTGAACGTGAAATTATTTTATTTTTAGACGAGATCGAAGTGCATCTGCATCCGGCTTGGCAGAGAAAAGTTTTGCCCGTCGTGCAAAAACTTTTCAAAAACTCACAGATTTTCGTTTCGACGCATTCGCCGTTTGTCGTTAATTCGGTTGATGACGCTTGGGTTTATAAACTGGAACTTGAAAACGGCAAGGCGAAGGTTGCGGAAGTTGTGGAATCGGAAAACAGCAACAGCATAACGCAAGTTTTAAGAGAAATTTTTGATGTCGAAGAATGGTTCGGATTAGATGTGCAAAACAATCTGGACAGATTTGAAGAACTTCGGGACAAAATTCTTTCAAACGGTTCGAGTGAAAAAGACGAAAGCGAATTGCTCGATAAAGCCAGACTGCTTGC
>JAJAZE010000136.1 GCA_026785925.1 Pyrinomonadaceae bacterium | reverse complement strand
TCGATTTTGTAGGTTTTGTGCCGCATCGCCATTATCAAATTGTCGGGCGAGACGGCGGAGATTTCCAGACAATCAGGCAGCGATTCGCGCTCGACGATCAGGGAATGATAGCGTCCGGCTTGAAAATTATCTTCTATATCTTTGAAAATAGTGCGTCCGTCGTGTCCGACGGCGACGGGTTTGCCGTGAACGGGCGCGGGTGCGCGAATGACTTTGCCGCCGAACACCTGCCCGATTGCCTGATGTCCCAAACACACGCCGAGCATCGGCAGGCGGTCGGCGTAGGTTTTCAGCACTTCGAGCGAGATGCCCGCGTCGTCCGGCGTTCCCGGTCCGGGCGAAATTAAAATTCTGGTCGGTTTGATTTTCGTTTCGATTTCGTCGAGCGAAACTTCGTCGTTGCGCCGAATCGTCATCTCCGCGCCGAGTTCGCCGAGATACTGCACGAGATTATATGTAAAAGAATCGTAGTTATCTATGACGAGCAGCATTATTTAATTGAAAGATGCCAAACGGGAACTAACAACCGATTTTGCCGCCCGCTTCTTACTTTTCATCGCAAAAGGTTATAATCTAATTTGTCCAAGTGTTGTGCTTGGATTTTCAGTTTTTAAATTATCAGAATTTATGAGCAAACGCGATTACTACGAAATTTTAAGCGTCACGAAAACGGCGACCGAAGTGGAAATTAAAGCCGCCTACCGCAAGCTCGCCATTCAGCATCACCCGGACAAAAACCCGGACGATCAGACGGCGGAAGAAAAATTTAAGGAAGCGGCGGAAGCCTATTCAGTGTTGTCCGACGCGCAGAAACGCGCGGCTTACGACCGTTTCGGACATCAGGGAGTCGGCGCGGGCGCGGGCGGCGCGGGTTTCGGCAGCGCGGGATTTTCGAATATCGAAGACATTTTCGATATTTTCGGCATCGGCGATATGTTCGGCGGGCAGGGCGGACGCGGCGGCAGAACGGCGGCGCAGCGCGGCGCGGATTTGCGCTACGATTTGGAAATCAGTCTCGAAGAAGCCGCGCTCGGCAAAGATGAAAAACTGCGTATTCCGCGTCTGGAAAAATGCGGCGAATGCGACGGCAAAGGCGCGGAAAAGGGAACGCACGCCGAAACCTGCGTGACCTGTCAGGGCAGCGGGCAGACGCGCTATCAGCAAGGCTTTTTCTCGGTGATGCGAACTTGTCCGACCTGCGCCGGCAAAGGGCAAATTATTAAAAATCCGTGTAAGAAATGTCGCGGCGCGGGCAGAGTCGAAAAGGAAAAGACGCTCGAAGTCAAGATTCCGTCAGGCGTGGAAACCGGCTCGCGTTTGCGCGTCACCGGCGAAGGCGAAGGCGGTGTGCAGGGCGGACCGGCGGGCGATTTATACGTCGTCATCCACGTCGCCGAACACGAAATGTTCGAGCGGCAGGGCGCAAATCTTTATTCTGCCGTTCCCGTGACCTTCGCGCAAGCCGCGTTAGGCGCGGAAATTAAAATAAAAACTCTCGACGGCGAAGAAGAGCTAAAAATTCCGGCGGGAACGCAGACCGGCAGCGTCTTTCGCGTCAAATCACACGGAATGCCCGCGCTCGGCGGTCGCGGCAAAGGCGATTTATTCGTCGCCGTCACCTTAATTACGCCGAAAACACTGACCAAAGAACAGCGTAAATTATTAGAACAACTCGCCGAGATCGAAGACGTTGACTTTCAGGACGAATCCTTTATGGACAAAGTGCGGAACATCTTTGGGTAAAGGATAAAGGATGAATTTTAGCGAATGGCTCTTATTCATCCTTTATCCTCATCCTTCATCCTTCATCCTTTACCCTTTACCCAAGCCGCTGCCGCACCGTTTCGCTGACGAGTCTGCCGTCGGCGGATTTGCCCGCGAGTTTGGCTTGCGCCGCTTTCATCACCGCGCCCATTTCTTTGATCGAAGACGCGCCGGTTTCGCTGATCGCTGCGGTGACGGCACTTTCGATTTCTTCTTTGGTCGCCGACTGCGGCAAATAATCTTCCAGCACGACGAGTTCCGTCTTTTCCTTGTCCGCCAGTTCCGTGCGTCCGGCTTTCTCAAACTGCTCGATGGAATCTCTGCGCTGTTTGACGAGCGTGTTTAGAACTTTCGTGATTTCATCGTCGCTCAATTCGTAAGTCGCGCCCTTTTTATTCGCCTCGTTCATCAAAGCCGCTTTCGCCATTCGCAGCACCGACAAACGGTTTGCGTCCTTTGCCTTCATCGCGGCGGTTATGTCGCCGGTAATTTTATCTTTCAAGCTCATATCTTTTGTCTTTTATCGTTTATCATTTATTATCTGCATTCGGTTTAACGGTTAATGATAAATGGAAATGGGCAAAATGATAAACGGCAAGCGGTTTTTCGGCATCGCGGCGGGAATAATTTTAGCGGTTCTCGCCGTTTATCCGCAATATAATCTACAAAAACTGCGCGGCGACGACTTCGCGGGCGCGTTCGCTTCGTGTGACCTCGACGAAATGGCTTACGCGTCATATTTGCAGGCGTTGATTGACGGCAGACCGCGCCGCAACGATCCCTACACCGGACGCGACCACGCCGCCGCCACGCCGCAGCCCGAATCTTTGTTTTCAATCCAATTTTTCCCGGCGTATCTGGTCGCCGTTCCCGCCCGAATCTTCGGTTTGTCGGCTTCGCAGGCGATGCCGGTTGTTTCCGCTATTTCCGCTTTTCTGGCGGCTCTCGCGCTGTTCTGGCTGATTGTTTCGATCACTAAAGATGCGCTTTTGGCTTTTGCCGGAACGCTCGTCGTGATGTTCGGCAGTGCGCTAATCGTCGGCATTGGTGCAATTAACGGCTTTTACGAAAGCGGCGCGGCGTATCCGTTTTTTCCGTTTCTGCGAAGATATATTCCGAGTCTGGCGTTCCCGTTTATGTTCGCCTTTTTCGCCTGTCTGTGGAATGGTCTGCAAGCGGAAACAAAAGTAAAACGCGCGGTTTATTCGGCGGCGGCGAGCTTGTGTTTTGCCGCGCTGGTCTTTTCGTATTTCTACGTCTGGACGGCGGCGGGCGCAGTTCTATTCGGTTTAACACTCTTTGTGATCGTGTTCCGCACGGAGAATTGGCGCGACAATTTTATATTTCTGGCGATTACCGGCGCGTTCTGCACCTGCGCCCTCGTGCCTTACGCTTTACTTTTGGCAAAGCGAGACGAAACGATGGACAAGGCGCAGTTGCTGGTTCTGACGCGCCAACCCGATTTGCTGCGAACCGTCGAAGTCATCGGCTATATCGTGCTGACGGTGACGACGCTCGCGTTGTGGCGCAGATATACCAAACTCGCCGACGCAAAAGCCTATTTTATCGCCGCCTTCGCCTTTGCGCCGCTGCTCGTTTTCAATCAGCAGATTATCACCAACCGTTCATTACAACCGTTTCACTACGAATTTTACGTTATCAATTACGTCGTGCTGCTGGCGGTATTTTTAGCGAGCGCGATACTCTGGCAAACATTTATCAGCCCGCGCCAAATAATCTCGACGGTTTTACTGGCAATAATCAGCGTTATTTCAATATTCTGGGGCTACATCGAAGCCAGCGAGACGACGAAATTCTGGGATTCGGTCAATGTGCGGCGCGATGAAGCGATGCCGGTTAATCGGCATCTGCGCGAACTGGCAAACGGCAATGTCGAAAACGCCCGGCGGCAAATAACCTTTAATCTCGAATCAATCCAAGCTGACAGTCAGCCGACCGTCGCGCCGCAAGCGGTTCTCTGGGCGCGTCACCAGCACGTTTTCGCCGGACTCGAAGATTGGGAGGAAAACAAGCGGCGTTACTATCAGATGCTTTATTACTCGGACTTAAATGCCAATTGGCTGCGCCAATCGCTAACCGGTTGCCGCGACATCGAAGCGTGTATGGCGTTATTTGGCTGGGATCGTTTCAATGCGCGTCTCTCAGCAAACGCGCGTCCGATGACAGCCGGCGAAATTGACGCGGAAGTGAACATCTACGCCAAATTTTCACAGGATTTCAGTCTCGCTGACGCGCAGAGTCCGCCGCTTGCATACGTCGTCGCTTATAACGATGCCAATGTGACGTTTAACAATCTCGATTTGTGGTATGAACGCGGCGCGGCGCAGACTTTCGGCAAATATACGCTGTATGAAGTGAAATTAAAGAAGCCGAATTAAACGAAAAAAACCGCCGAAAATGCGGCGGTCAAATAGTATTGCTATTAAAATTATAAATACGAATTTAAGCGGCGAGTAGATCGTTCGACGTTTCCGCAAAAACTCTTCTGCCGTTCAAAGCGTCGTCAATTATCTCTCGAACGGCGGAAGCGTCCGGGTTCACGTCCATCCGGGCGCAGGCTTTCAGATGTCTGATGATTCCTTCCGCTGCAATTTCCATCGGCGAACCGCTCAATTTAGCGAATCGTCTGGCTTGAATATGGTCAATTTGCAAAATTCGGTCTTGCAAAGTTATTTGTTTAGCTGCTGTTGCCACTTTATATTCTCCTTCCTTTATTTGGATTCTCGACCCTTTTTTTTCATCGAAGCGCATATTTATTTAAGTTACTAAAAAGTCAGAAAACAAAAGTTTTTCCGCAAATTTTTAGTTGAATTTAACAACGGAAAAGTTGCTAAAAACATACGATACTGCCGGTTTTGCTTCAATGAAAGAAGATATTAACAAAGAATTAATCTTTTGTCACCATTTTTTTTCGGACATTTGCAATTTTCTTTCAAACTGCTCCGAAGAAAAAGAAAAAACCGGCAAATCTTTAGATTTACCGGTTTGGAAGGTTAGAAAATTCCGCGCTATTTTTCGCCGACAGCGTCTTTCATAGCTTTGCCCAAACGAAATTTAACGGTCGTTTTGGCTGGGATATTGATGGTGTCGCCGGTCGCCGGATTGCGACCTTCACGCGCTTTGCGGGTGGTTTTTACCAGTTTGCCAAAACCCGGCAGCGTGAATTCTCCATTTTTCTTGACTTCGCTGGTGGCGAGAGCCGCTAAGGTGCTGAAAAATTCTTTTGCGTCCGCTTTTTTCATTCCCGATTTATCAGCCAGGTGATTGATAATATCCGTTTGTGTCATACGCTTTGTTGCAGTAGTTGCCATAATATTAAAATATCCTCCAAAAATTGTTTCGATGCTGTTAAATAATACTTAATTGAACATATTTCCCGATAAAATTGCAAACGCCGAAGAGGAGAAATTCGGCTGCTTAACAAATAAAATGGTCGGGGCGAGATGATTCGAACATCCGACCTCTCGGTCCCAAACCGAGCGCACTACCAGGCTGTGCTACGCCCCGAAAACTTTTCGGCGTTTCATACAAGAAACACTACCAAGTGCCGAATTTTACAGGCGAAAATGCTCCGGGTCAAGTCAAAGCAGCGTAAAAACGCCGTAATTGTTGAATTATTTTAGCTACCGCCCGCGCCCGGTGGCTTATTTGTTGCTTCACGGCATTGGGAAGCGCGCCGAATGTTGCGGAAAAACCGTCGGGAATAAAAATCGGGTCGTAGCCGAAACCGTGTGCGCCTCTGGCACTTAAAGCGATTGTTCCGCTGCAAACGCCTTCTTCGATAAATTTTACGTCGCCTTCCTGGTCGGCAACCGCCATCACGCAGACAAATCGGGCGCGGCGTTGCCGAATCTCATTTAATTCTCCCAACAATTTTTTTATTCTGTCCTGATCGGAGGCATCCTCACCGGCGTAACGAGCCGAGAAAACGCCCGGCGCACCATTTAATGCTTCGACTTGCAAACCCGAATCGTCCGCGATAGACAACAATTTTGTCTGCAAAGAGTATGATTTCGCTTTCAAAACGGCGTTTTCAGTAAACGTCGCGCCGGTTTCTTCCGGGTCGAAGATGTTTGAAAAACTATTCAATCCGCGCAGACGAAAAGGCAAATCAGCTAAAAGTATTTCGAGTTCTCGTATCTTTCCGGTGTTTCGCGTGGCGATGAGAATTTCCGGCTGCCGGTTTTTCATTGATCTTTCTTCCAAAACATTCATTTAAAATTTCCGATTGAAGCAAGGTAGATTTTAACAAAATAAACGCTTGCAACAACTAAAGGAGAAAACTTATTTCAAATTTTTGTTGCCAAAACAACGTCTTCCGATGTATAAATTAAATAGCGGAAATAACCGCCGCTCTGCACCCGCACCGACCGACGACTTTTTGTGAGGAATGCCTGCCTTGAACGCTGCCGTTATCGAATCCACAATTCTTAGCCCGATGAATTTATCTGCGACCAACGCCGCCGAGGACGAAATTGTGCCGGTTTTGCCCGCGCTCGATGTTGATGAATTAGCGTTTGAAATCGGCTTGTGGCTATCGGGTTTGGAAAGTTTTTTGACCGTCCGCAATCATTCATTTGCGGAAGAAAGCCGCAAAAAAGCTGCTTCACGCGATTGGGCGCGGGAATTTCGCCTGACGTATTCGACGCTTCTGCGGTGTTCGAGATTGACTTTTCAACTGAGCAAAACGCTTCGGGAAAAGGAGGATTCGGCGGACGAAATTGATCTGGATTTTGAGGTCGAAACTTTCACGCAGCAGAGTTTTGACATCGGCAATGAAGAAATTCAAAAACTTTCACAGATTTTAAAAAATTCCATTTTGCTCAATGAAGGTTTGCTGCGCGCCGCGCCGCTCAAGTTCGGCGAATGGACGGCGTGGAGCATTTTTCTTTACGAAAAGTTAAAATCGGTCAAAGCCTTCGACAAACTCGTCGAGAATGCTGCCCAACAGGGCGAGCGGTTTTTGCCCGAAGATTTACAGAATTTACTCGAAACCAGACCGCTTCCGCTTGCCTTAGAGTCCGATTTACGCTTTGTACTGCCGCATTTCGGTAAGATTTTGAAATGGTTGAGCGTGATTGACAAAATGCTCAAACAGGACGAGCCGCTCAAACCTTCGCTGCTGATTTTTGCGGACATTTACGAGCAGATTCAGGAGATGATGAGTTACGTTAATAACCGCCTGCTGCGGCTTGCCGACGAAGAAGGCGCGTTGTTCGGCGCACTGGACGGCGCGGCTTACACGGCTTCGATTGAGCTTCGCAAAGTTTATCAGCACGAACTCGCCGGACTCGCGGAAATTCGGCAAACGCCGCTCGTCTATGCTAAAATCGAAACCGCATACTCACTGCTGAACGACAGTTTTCAGCAAACTCTGCTGACTTTCGCGCAGCTAATCGAGCCGGAAATCGAACCGACCAGACTTTTCCCGAACTTTCAAAGCAAGTTCAAACAATCTATGCTGCTGCGGCAAAACTTGTGGCAGACCTTTCAATCGGTGAAGAAAGCCGAACAGAATCCTGAAAAAGCTCAGTTGGAAACGCTTCATCTCGAACTGACCGAATTTCTCAACACGTCGCTGCATTTTCTGTTTTATAAAGATATGGAAACGGTCGAGCGATTTATCGAAGAGGTTTTGGTGACGAAAAATAAAAAAGACCTTGTGCCGATTCTGCACCGCTTCGGCGCATATCTCGAAACGCTTTTCGGACAGATCAATATGCGGGCGGTTTTGGCGGGACACTCTTTTGAAAGGGACGATGGGTAAAGGGTAAAGGATGAAGGATGAAGGATCAGTAGATCCAAATTGTGAAAAAGTGACTTGTCGGACTTGAAAACTTTTGTCAGTTTAGATGTTTGAAAAAAGAACCAAAAAAAGCAGTCAAGCCCGGCTTAAAAAATAGCACGAGTTTATCGGGAACGGCAGTCTTGAC